>CAMAQQ010000006.1 GCA_945860575.1 Ferrithrix thermotolerans DSM 19514 | reverse complement strand
TGGATAGATCAGGATCTCTGCACAGGCGATGGTCTTTGCGAAGAAATAGCTCCTGACGTTTTTACTTTGCTCGATGACGGTTTGGCATATGTTCGCGAAGGCGCAAAAGTTTTCGCAACAGCAAAAGGCAATGAACAGGGCGCTGCAGGCGTCGCTAATTTTGCCGATTCGATGCTTGATGCAGTAGTTGAGTCCGCCGAAGAGTGCCCAGGAGAATGCATCTTCATCGAACCGTAAATACGGTTTGCCAGTTTTAAGCGCCGATAAATCTTGCGCTTGTAAGAAATCCGGTATGTGCAACCATTCTGTGGTCAGGGCGCACAGACGCCCCCTCGATATGCCAAGTTCGGTGTAACACCTCGAGAGTCCTGCGGTCGAGCCACCCATCCCCCATTGCTTCTTGCGTACGCACGGCTTGCGTGATGCTCGGCGAATAAGAAACCACCAGCGCACCTTTTCGTAGCACCTTGTTCGCGTGTTCAATGACCTGCCATGGCTCAGGCAAATCCAATACCATGCGATCAAAATCAGTTTCTTCAATACCTAGATAAGCGTCACGAATTGAAACCGTGTATCTATCAAGCGCTGACTCTCCGAGAAATTCTCGAATATTTGTTTTTGCTCGATTCGCAAAATCTTCGCGCAACTCATAGCCAGTGATGATCGCGCCGTAGCGAAGCATCGTCATTGATAATGCTCCCGATCCAAGACCCGATTCAAAAACCTTCACGCCTGGTGTGATGTCGGCCATCATGCAAATAGGTGCTAGATCTTTCGGATAAATAACTTGTGCGCCGCGTGGCATTTGCACCACGAAATCCTCAAGGGTTGGACGCAAGACGATGTAATACGCACCCTTGGTTGACTGCACAGAAGCACCTTCGTGCGCATCAATAATCAAACTGTGTGCAAGAAACCCAGCATGTGTATGAAATTCACCGCCTTCTTTCAAAGTAAATAAATAACGGCGTTTCTTTACATCCAGTAGTAGAACCTTCTCGCCGTAACTAAACATGAGCATGTTCTCTAGACAGAGACTTGAATAGCATTCGCGTCAACGAACTGAACGCGATTTGATTGTGATTGAGCCACCCTTACGAACTTTGCGTTGGACAACTTGTTGGCTGGTTGGCTTTAGGTGCTTTCGAAGAAATCGGTACACGCCAAACCAGAAACTTAATTTGGCGGATCGAGCGATCAGTTTTTGAAGCATGTGAATTCGAGCTATTTGTCGCTGAATATTTCAATGATGCTGCGATTCTTCTTGCCACTACGCCGCCCAACCATGAAAGCAGTCAATAATGCCATGACCGCCACGCCAATTTTTATCAATCTGATCTGTTCTGATTTGTCGGTCACTTTCGACTGGATATCTTCTTGAAACAGCAACAACTGGGTTTGCAATTCATCCCGTGTGACGCGCTGTTCAAGTTGTTTCATAAACTATCTCTCTAGAGTCCCGCGTTTGATTCGCGAATTTGCCACAATTCCGACAACTAAACAAATCAAAACAGTGATCAAATAGCACAGCCACGACCAGCCGTTAGACGCGCCTAGTGGAGTAGTTTGCACCAGTCTTAACACACCAATTGAACCGATAACAACGCCGACACTTATCAATACTGCGGCGAAGAGCCCAAAGCCAATCCACCGACCGGCGCCTCTAATCGGATCTATCGCTTCTTGTTTGGCGTATTTGATAATGATGTCGTACAACTCAGAAACCTTGATCTTCTCGTCAGATTTCTCAGCAGACATAGGCACATTCTACGAGCCCGCACTATTTAACTGGTGCGACCTTTTCGAGATCTATTGAGTCTCCCCCAGATGCCAACGATGAAACAAGAGAGTTCCAGATTGGGATGTAGATCTCTGTGGTAGACGTCCCTGTGCCATTCAGTAGCAAAGTAAACATGGTGGCCCGATCATCGCTAAATGGAAACACACCAGAAAGCGCCTTTACTCCCGTGAGCGTGCCGGTTTTACCGCGCAAAACATTGAACGCTGGTCCAGTCACAAAGTTTTCGCGCAAAGTGCCAGAAGATCCAGCAAGCGACATACCTTTGACCAGGTCGCTGTTTGCGCCGGCTCGTTGCAGAAGTGCAGTCAACAAACCGCATGTCAAATGAGTTGCCCGGTCTAGGCCTGATCCATCACCAAGCGCTACACCAGCAGACGGTAATTGCCATTCAACGATCTTGTTGGCGATGACTTCTAGCCCTGCGATGCGCGTGGGTGAACCTTGAGAAACTCTCCCGATTTCTTTCAACAAAAGTTCGGCAGTGTTGTTGTCGCTATTCGTCAACATCTCGGCAACGATGTCACGAAGTGGCGCCGAATCAATTCGTGCAATTTCTGGAGTGTTCAGTGGCGCAGTATCAATATCTGGCAAACCTTTAACGAAGATTCCAGCTTCTTTGAGAAGACGGGTGAATTCTTTTGCTGCCGAAAATGCCGGGTTCGCCAATTTGACAGGCGATTCGGTTGTGTTCGCATCGTTGATCATTAGTGCACTGAGTGGGCCAGCCTCGGTGCCACGAATTCCGTCGCCCCAATTTGGCGAATACCGCTCAGTATCGTAAAGCGATTCATCTCCGACAACACTTCCTGAAACACTCTTGATTCCCGACGCAATCAAAGATTCAACTAGACCTTCAACATAAGTTGGTGTCAAAGTTGGAAACCTTTCGGTTTGTGGATACGAGCGTGTTGAAAGTAACGGATCACCCGAACCAACAAGCCACAGATCGCCTCGGACAACAGAACCTTCAACAACGCCAAATAGTTTTGTCGAAAAAACTGTGTCGGGTTTGATTACATCAAGTGCAACCGCAGCAGTCAGAAGCTTCATATTGCTACCAGGAATCAAAGATAGGTCTGAACGCAGAGAAAAGATCTCTCGATCGTTGGTACGAACAGTTAAGCAAGATTCGGCTGGAAAGCTCGCGGTCAGTTGTTGCAGTTTTGATGCGACTCGAACTTTGAGAGTTGAATCGATTAACGCCTGAGGAATTCTTCTTGCCGAAAATATCGGTGTGACTGGAGGAGGTGCAAGTTGTTCAGAAAGTTCAAGGGATCCAGTTTTGGCTTCTTTGGTTCGGGCGACCTCCATCACAGAAACCAAAGGCACACAGCCAAGCAAAGTTACAAATAGCAGCACACCGATCAACTTGTTTATTTGCGTTCTTTCGCAGTATTCGGTGAATCGTTGGCGTTGATTGCGAATTCTCATCTTGCGACTCCACGCCATTTTGCGTATTGATATGAAAGGGCGAGAGCTTTTGCGGCGCGTTGCCCGTTGGCGTAGCAAAGTCTCCCCGACTCTTGAACGGCTTTGACTCCTGGGTTATTAATATCTGCAACACCCAATTCGGTTGCCACAAGAATTGGTTTTCCCGTCTCAATAGAAAGATCAAACGCAACTTGAGCGAATCGTTCATCTTGTCGCTGGTGATAACTAACGATACGTTCAAGTCCGTGTTCAGGATAAAAATGTCCTTCAGTCATAAGTCGTGCTTGATTCGATTGAATACCAAGTCCGAGAAAAATGATTGAGTCGACTTTTGGGTGCGAGGCGATTAGTCGCATCACCTCAGGAATCGTGTCGCGTGTCTCGCCACCTGCACAATCAACAGGGTTATTGTGACTCCAACGATCTGGCAATAGTGCAGATATCGCGTCACTTAGATCGGTTGGCAGTTCGATCAAGTTCAACACATTGTCGTTTGATATGACATCGGAGGTCACCACACCCCAGCCCCCCACTGTTGTCAGCACGACTACATTTGGTCCCATTGGCAATGGCTGAGTCGCAAAAGTCGCAGCGATATCAAACGCCTCTTCGGCACTGGCAACTCTGGTCACACCGTTTGCAAAACAAACTCCATCGAACACTCGGTCGTTGCTGGCTAATGCGCCGGTATGACTTGCAGCAGCAAGTGCACCACTTGATGTTGATCCGCCTTTGACAACTACAAGTGGTTTGACTGAACTGATCGACTTCATGCTTGCCGCTAGTTTCTCGCCATCTTGTATTCCCTCGAGGTAGACAAGCGCAACTGAGGTTGAGTCGTCAGAAGTGAAAAAATCTAGAACTTCAGGCACTCCCGTACACGCGGCGTTGCCCGCCGAAATCGCCCGAGCAATACCAACATTTGTAAATCGCGCATAGTTCATAAAACTCGAAACAAAATTGCCACTCTGGCTCGCCACAGAAATTGAACCCTTGGGTGGATACGGACCGACTATTTGTGCGCAAAGATTTGCCGGCGTGCTGACGAGTCCTTGCCCGTTCGGGCCGATCAGCAAAATATCGAGTTCGCGCGCCTTCTTTTTAAGCAACTGTTGGGCTTGAAGGCCAGACTCACCAGCCTCGCCATAACCAGCAGAAGTTATGTAAACCGAACGGATATTTTTTCGGGCGCAAGCCTCAAGGATTGCAATATTTGTTGATGCTGGCGTGCATACAAAGGCCAAATCAATTTCGTTTTTTGGTAAGTCATCAATTGTGGCAACAGATTGAACACCGAGCACATTGGCGAGCTCTAGATGCGTCGCGTAGATCTGGCCCCTGTATCCGCACGAAATTAGATTATGCAATGAGACAAAGCCGAATTTCCCAGGGTGGGTTGAAGCACCGACAACAACAACGCCCCTTGGGTTGAACAGAGATTCAAAAAATTGACCAGTTGAATTTGATGATTCAGATTTTGTTGATGGCCGAGAAGTGGTTATCGCTGGCGCCTCAGATTGCATCACAACAAGTGCATCAACTGCAACGATTGAACCATCACTTCTGATCAGGATTGGGTTGATGTCGATTGAAGAGATACTTGGGTCGCTCTCGGCGGCATCTGAAAGCGCCACGAGCAAGTTTGCGAGTTGGTTCCTTGAAACTGCAGATTCACCGCGAAACCCAGCAAGAATCTTTTGCTGTTGCAATCGGTCTTGTAACGCGAGAGCACCTGTCATAGAAAGCGGCACAGGAGAAAATGCGACGTCTGCCAACACCTCTGTGTAGATACCGCCCAAACCGAGCATCACGAATAGTCCGAATTGTGGGTCGCGCATGATGCCAGCAATTAGTTCTCGTTTGCCAGACTCCATTTTTGCGATCAAAAGCGATACATCGCCATCATCTGAAGTTGCTTTTGCTAACAGTTCGCGCGAGGCATCTGCCGTCGACTCAGCGTTATCGAGGCCAAGTCGCACAAGTCCGCGTTCAGTTTTGTGCGCAATTGAGTCGCCGCACAATTTGACAACTACGGGAAAGCCAATTTGTTCAGCAGCCTTGACTGCTTTTTCAACTGAATCACTGCTTGCTGTGACTTCTGTTTCGGTAGCGAAAACAACGCCAAATTGTTTGAGAATAGATTTGGATCGAGTCTCCGAAAGCGTTGTTTGACCCGAAATATTCACATCGTCAGAGTAGTGTGAGTCGCATGCTCAATGTCGTGAAAGTTTTATTGTCGGCACTTTTTATCGGTTTCTCGGTTACGACGCTGGCAAATCTTGCAACAACTGTTTATTTACATCGTGCTCTCGCCCACAAGGCTTTAACGCTCCATCCATTTGCAGTTTTTTGTGCGCGCTTCACCATTTGGCTTTCGACTGGCATACGACCACGGCAGTGGGTGGCAGTGCACCGAAAGCATCATGCGTTCACCGATCAAGAAGGCGATCCACATTCGCCGGTGCTTCTCGGTTGGAAGAATGTTCAGATGCGAAACGTCATTTTGTATCGCACCGCAGCAAAAGATACTCAGACAGTTGAGCGTTATGCAAAAGATCTGCCACGAACTCGTTTAGACAAAATATTTTTTGATCGCGCATTAGTCGGTTTAGGTTTAGGCATTGCCCTTTTGGTATTTACCTTCGGGCCTCTAATCGGATTACTTGCTGCACTAGTGCATTTCAATGCGTACCTCGCAGGTTCTGCAGCCGTCAATGCGATCGCTCACCATTTTGGTCGCAAACCGTATGCCAACCGCGCAGGTAATTTACAGTGGCTTGCTTTGCTGACCGCTGGTGAAGGTCTTCATAACAATCATCATGCTGCGCCTACATCGGCGCGACTCTCGCACCGTT
Organism: Ferrithrix thermotolerans DSM 19514; assembly: GCA_945860575.1. Classification (GTDB taxonomy): domain Bacteria; phylum Actinomycetota; class Acidimicrobiia; order Acidimicrobiales; family Ilumatobacteraceae; genus BACL27. Next base: position 13,376 of record CAMAQQ010000006.1, on the reverse strand, counting down.
GGTATGAACTTGATCCAGGTTGGTGGCTAATTAAGTTGCTCAGTTCGCTAAAACTCGCCAAAGTACGACTTGCATCTGTGCGCCTAAAGTCTTCGACACATCGCATCGGTGTCTAGATATTTCATGTCTTATTTTTTATTTAGCAGATGCAAATAATTTCAGCGTTATTCGTAGAGAACTTTGCTCTGCGCCAGGCACCTGGTCCGAGTACTCGAATTGATTTAACTGGTGCCTTCTTTTCGATGGCGGCGCCGACTCCAGTTCCGGTGACAATCGATCCGCATCTTGTTGTTTTGATTTATTGCAGCCCAGATGAGCCAGGCAATTCACTACTTGAAGTAATTTTCCGAGCAGGACCGTCTGCAGATGACGAGCAACTGGCTCGCAATGTAAGCCCGTTTACTGTTGAACCAGGAAAATTCACCTACAGGCTCGTTCGTGGAGAACTGCTTCTGACTAGTTACTCGCAGATTTTTGCGCACTGTCGCATCGCTACTTCGCCGTGGCATCTGGTGCCCTTGACGCTGTTGCCGCCGGTCGTGGCCGATTTGAATTCAGACAACAGCGCTTAATCCAACTACATTTAGCGCAATGAGTTTTCGTTTAACTGAGCAACAAGACGCCGACGCAGTTTCATTAATTCGGGGGTTGGCTATGGACGCCCCGTTGGCTGCCAGGAGTGGACACCAAGGCACGGCGATGTCTCTTGCCCCCCTTGGGCATGTTTTATTTAGTCGAATAATGCGACATAGTCCGAAAGATGCTCACTGGAGAAATCGAGATCGGTTTATTCTCAGCAACGGACACGCATCGATTTTGCAATACGCGTTGTTATTTTTAAATGGTTACGGATTAGAACTTGACGATATTAAAAAGTTCCGGCAGTTCGAGTCTGCGACCCCTGGTCATCCAGAAGTTGGGCACACTGCGGGCGTCGAAGTTACCACTGGCCCACTTGGTCAAGGTTTTGCAAATGCGGTCGGCATGGCGATTGCCGAGCGACATCTCCGAGCCCGTTTTGGTGCGGTGGCTTGTGATCACCACACATTCGTTCTGGCGGGTGATGGATGCTTCATGGAGGGAATCAGCCATGAGGCGGCATCTTTAGCGGGTCACCTGAAACTAGATCGTTTGATTTGTATCTTTGACGATAACGGAATCACGATTGACGGTTCGACTTCGCTTTCGTGTTCTGATGATGTCGCCAAACGATTTTCTAGTTATGGCTGGAATGTGATGCAACTTGGCGAGATAGCCGACGATATGGATGCGCTTGAAGATGCACTGATTACGGCGCGATCAAATATCGGTGCGCCGACATTATGTATTTTGAAATCTCACATTGGCACACCATCGCCCGACTTCACTGATAATCACGAAGCACACGGAAACCCGTTCAATGCCGGTCATGTTGCGGCGACCAAGAAGGTCATGGGCATCCCCGACGAACCGTTTTGGGCACCAACTGATTTGGTTGAGGCAATCCGTAAGAACGCGATCACGCGCGGTACCGAACTGGTTTCAAGTTACAACAAAGACATTGCGTCTCTGAGCGAAAGTTATCTGTGGGATGCCGCATGGAGCACACCCAATTCGAGTTCGTTCAGTTCGTTGTTGCCGAGTTACGACGAGACCGCCAGTTTCGCGACTCGACAGATTATTCAGAAAGTTCTTGATGCTTCGCTTCCGGCACTACCAGGCTTAGTCTCTGGCTCAGCAGACTTAACCGGCAACACAGGCACGAAACTCTCGAAGCAGGTCGCTCAAAGCGCAAAAGCACCTGACGGTCGACAGATTTATTTCGGTATTCGTGAACATGCAATGGGTGCAGCAATCGTCGGCATGGCATTGCACGGCGGGGTTCTGCCAATTGCAGGAACATTTTTTGTTTTCGCCGACTATATGCGGCCCGCGATTCGCCTTGCTGCTATTTCAGGCGCGCGGTGTGTCTTCATCTTTTCACACGATTCAGTTGGCGTTGGCGAAGATGGTCCAACACATCAGCCTGTAGAGCAACTCGCCTCTTTGCGCGCGATACCCGGACTTCAAGTGATTCGGCCCGCTGATCCAAATGAGACGGTGGCGGCGTGGTGTGCAGCCGTTGACCACAATGGCCCAACTGCTTTGATTCTTTCGCGACAAACCGTGCTGAGTGTGACCGATGGTTCGGCTGTCGCCACTGGTGCTGGCGTAGTGAGCGATTGCGATGGGCAACCGTCAATTGTTTTGGTGGGCACCGGTAGTGAGGTCGGATTGTGCGTAAACGCTGCGATCGAACTTTCTAAAACCGGTGAAAAATGTCGTGTCGTTTCGATGCCTAGTTGGGATCGATTTGAGCGGCTGGGCAAAGAACAGCAAAGAAAAATATTTCCGAAGGATGTCCCTGTGTTATCAGTCGAGGCTGGTGTGACCATGGGATGGGAGCGATATGCCGATCACACACTTGGCATCAATCGTTTTGGCACAAGTGCTCCGGGCGCGATCGCGCTCGAGAAACTTGGCATCAATCTAGAAGCAATACTGCAAGCAAGCAGATCGTTGATCAAGGATTACAAGACTCAATGAGCGATCGTCTGAAGCGATTGTTCTCAGAATATGGGCAAAGTCCGTGGTTAGACAATTTGAAACGAAGTTATATCACGACCGGTGAACTTGATCGGGTGTGCGCAAACGGTATCCGGGGGCTGACGTCAAACCCGACTATTTTTCAGAAAGCAATTCAGGGTTCTGATGAATACACCGAGCAGTTCAAATCATTGATCTCGTCGAACACGAGCCCGCTCGACAGTTATTGGGAGCTCGTGCTGCAAGATATTCACGGAGCGTTAGATGTTTTTGCACCGTTATACGAATCTTCAGGTGGCCTTGACGGCTTCGTAAGTGTTGAGGTTGATCCCAGTTTGGCTCACAACGGCGAACAAACGCTGAAGGCCGCACGCCAACTCGACGAGCGTGTCAACCGTGACAATGTGATGATCAAAATCCCTGCTACGGCAGAAGGTATCCCGGCGATTCGCGCGATGATCAGCGAAGGACGAAATGTAAATGTGACACTAATTTTTAGTCTTGAGAGATACCAAGAAGTCATGGACGCCTATGTTCAGGGCCTTGAATTGCTCGCTGTTAGTGCGCCAAGCAAAGTTGCTCGTGTCGCGAGTGTCGCGAGTTTCTTTATTTCGCGCGTCGATACCGATATCGATCGATTGCTCGAAGACAATGGCAGCGATGATGCAATCGCACTGTGCGGCACGGCTGCGGTAAACCAAGCGAAACTCGCCTATCAAATGTTTGAAAATACTTTCTCGAGCAAGCGCTGGAGTGATTTGGTCAAACACGGGGCGCATGTTCAGCGACCACTTTGGGCATCGACATCGACAAAAAATCCCAAATATCCCGACACGCTGTATGTCGACTCGCTTATTGGGCCCAACACCGTCAATACTCTTCCTGATTCGACAGTTGATGCTTTCTCAAGTCGTGGCAGTCTCTCGTTGACGATCACAAAAGGTATCGATCAAGCCAATGCACAGTGGCTACAACTCAAAGATTTTGGCGTGAATGTCGCAGATGTCGCGGCTCGCCTTGAACGCGATGGTGTGAAATCATTTCAAAGCAGTTTTGACGAATTGATTTCTGTGCTAATCGCAAAGGCAACAGAATTGAACCGATGAGTGAAGATATCAATATCGACGACGCCAAGTTGAAGTCGTTGATTGATGAACTGGTTTCTAGCGCGTTAATACAACCGACAGTCAATAAGTTGAACAAAAAACTTATTGTTGAACTAGTCACAACTTCTCTCAAATTCGGTAGCGACAAACCCAACACACTAAATTTGAAGATTGCAACTGCTGCGCTGACAGAGATGCGAGAAGCATTCGTGATGTTTGCGCCGTACACGAATCGTAAAAAGGTGACCATCTTTGGGTCTGCGCGCACCACTAAAGATGATCCGCTATACAAACTGACTCAAGAAGTTGCAAAGTCGCTATCTGAAAACGGGTGGATGGTCGTGACAGGCGCCGGACCAGGGATCATGGAGGCTGGCATGTCTGGCGCGGGACGCGAAATGTCGATTGGTGTCAGCATCCGTTTGCCCTTTGAAACCTCAGCGAATCCGATAATTGCAGGTGATGAAAAATACGTCGCAATGCGTTATTTTTTCACCCGCAAACTCATGCTCGTAAAAGAATCGGACGCATTTATTTGCATGCCCGGCGGGTTCGGCACGCTTGACGAAATGTTCGAATTATTGACTTTGCTACAAACGGGCAAAGGTAACCCTGCGCCGATTGTGATGCTTGACTTGCCTGGCGACCCATTTTGGGAAGACGTTGATTCATTCGTCAAAAAGTCTCTCGTGCCGCGCCAACTTGTCTCAGAATCTGATTTGGCTTTTTATCACATTGCGAGTGGGGTGCCGGATGCCGTAAACACAATCAAGAACTTTTACCGCAACTATCATTCACTGCGCATAGTTGGAAACCTCACCGTGATCAGACTTCAAGAGGAAATCTCAGATAAACAATTGGCAGTATTGAACCAACAATTCGCATATCTCTCACAAGCAGGATCGATTGAAAGAATTGAACCGACTGCACCCGAGATTGCCGACAAAGACAATCTAGATAAATTTAGAATTGCCTTTCAATTCGCAAGACGCGACTTTGGGGGCTTACGCAAGTTGATTGACCAACTCAACCAGCAATAATCTGAAAGATAACTCTATTGGCGAGTTAAAAGACCGATTGCCTTTTCGATGGCTCGGCGGGCTTGGGTTAGTGTGCGTTCGATTTCAGGTCGCTTCGACTCTCCTAGTGCGTGAGCCTCTTTCAAAACAGTCAGCGCACGATCACCTAGGGTCTCGGAAATATTCCTGAGTTGTTGAATTATCTCGTCGTTGTTTTCTGCTGAATTTTGCATGATGCAACAAGTATGCCATTAGCCTGCATCAACATGTCTAAGCCCGAAGAATTGCATGAATGGATAAGTTTCGCCGACCCAGACCTTGAGCAGACATGGATGATTGACGCAACATTTCTTCGCTCCAACTGGACATGCATTTACGGCAACGGCTGCCAAGGAATTCTTGACGATGCTGACCCGACGTTGCATCAAGGGTGTTGCAGTTACGGCGCCCATTTTATTGACAAAGAAGATCTTGCATCAGTCAAGAAGAGTGTCAAGCGCTTAAAGCCTGAGCATTGGCAAAATTATGATCGTGGACAACAGGGCAAATGGTTGGGCAAAGAAAAAGATGGGTCTGACATAACGACTTCCTATAAGGGCGCGTGCATCTTTCATAATCGTCCTGACTTCGAAGGCGGGATGGGCTGCGCGTTTCATGTGGCGGCAACAGATGAAGGCGAACGCCCAATGGATTGGAAACCGGATGTTTGCTGGCAAGTGCCGTTACGCCTTGAACAACATGAAGAAGACGAAGATCATATTTTGTCAATTGTTCGTGAATGGAAGCGTCGCGATTGGGGTGGCGGGGGCTTTGATTTTGATTGGTGGTGCACCGACGACTCTGCGGCTTTTGTTGGTTCGCGACCTGTCTATAAGTATCTAAAAGATGAGCTGATCGAGCTCTGCGGTGATGAGATCTATGAAATGATCGTAAAACAACTACAGAAACCACGAACAACATTTCTGCCCCACCCGCAGATGAAACGCAAAAAAGAAACTAAATAAATCCTTCTGCGTTAATTCGCAGAACTATTTCTACTTGCTATTTTTCGTGTTCTTGCGTCGATCTTCAATAGACAGATAGCGCTTTCGAATTCGAATATTCGTCGGCGTTACTTCAACAAGTTCATCATCAGCAATCCACTGAATACCAGATTCAAGCGTGTGGGTAATCGGCGTCGCTAACTTTGGTCCGTCGTCATGACTGTGTGTTCGAATGTTCGTCATTTCTTTGGCACGAACAGCGTTGACAACCATTTCGTCATCGCGTGAGTTTTCGCCCACGACCATGCCCTCGTAAACCTCAACACCTGGAGCCACAAAAAGTGTGCCGCGAAGTTGCAAATTATCAAGCGCATAGGCGGTAGTTGAACCCTTGCGGTCAGCCACCATCGCTCCGCCCAAACGGTGTGGCAAATCTCCGGCCCAAGGCATGTAGCCAGACAAACTTTGGTGCAGCAACGCAGTGCCGCGAGTAACCGTAAGCAACAGCGATCTAAAACCAATTAGGCCGCGAGACGGTGCTTGAAAACTAACGATTGTACGACCGCTGTCTCCTGGCTCGAGATTTGTCACACGACCCTTGCGCGGGGCGAGCGCTTGCGTAACGGCGCCCACATATTCGTCTGGCACATCGATCGTGCCGGCTTCAAGTGGCTCGTGTTTTTTGCCGTCGATCTCTTTAGTGATTACTTCAGGTCGACTGACTTGAAGCTCGTAACCCTCTCGTCGCATGTTTTCGATCAGTACTGCGAGTTGCAATTCGCCTCGACCGGCAACCGATATCACATCAGGTGTGTCTGTGGTGTTTACCTTGATCGAAACGTTTCCAAGTACCTCTTTAAACAAGCGCTCACTCAAGTGGCGACTAGTTAGAAATGTGCCTTCGCGTCCTGCATAAGGCGAGGTGTTAACTCCGAAACTCATTCGCAGAACTGGCTCGTCAACTTCAAGTCGTGGCAATGGCGCGGCGTTCTCAAGTGCGGCAATAGTGTCGCCTACTTCAACCTCGTCGATGCCTGCCAAAATAAATAGGTCGCCAGCAGAAACTTCGCTAACTTCTTCGCGACTAATTCCGCGAAACGCAAACAGGGTCGAGATTCGTCGTTTGATCGATGGCGCTGGGTTGGTTGCATTCGGGTGCTGCCAAACCGTGATTGTCTCACCTTTGCGCAATACTCCGGCGTGCACACGACCAATGGCCAATCGACCGAGATAGTCAGACGCATCCAAGTTGGCGACCATTGCTTGCAGGGGTGCTGATGGATCATCAGTTGGTTCTGGGATCGTGTCAAGAATTGCATCTAGCAATGGCACGAGGTCGGCATTCTCAGCCGGCATTCCGATGCCTTTCATTGAACGTCCGTCTCTAGCAACCGCCGAGATAACCGGAAAGCTCAAGTGATGATCATGATGCGCAAGATCTAAGAAAAGTTGCTCAACTTCTTGAAGTACTTCTTCTGGTCGGGCATCAGAACGGTCGACTTTGTTTAAAACAACTACAACTGGCAAGTCACGGGCAAGTGCTTTTGACAAAACATATCTCGTTTGTGGCAACGGCCCCTCAGCAGCGTCAACCAATAGCAAAATGCCGTCAACTAGCGCGAGTGCTCGTTCTACTTCTCCACCAAAGTCAGCGTGACCAGGTGTGTCTACAAGATTAATCTTTGTACCGCGCCACTCAATTTCAGCAGCCTTGGCCAAAATCGTGATGCCGCGTTCGCGTTCTTGATCGTTTGAATCCATTACGCGGTCAACTACAGCTTGGTGAGCAGCGAAGGTTCCGCCTGATTTTAAAAGAGCGTCGAGCAGTGTTGTTTTGCCATGGTCAACGTGCGCTACTAGAGCAATATTTCGGATGTTATTAATGGGGGTTTCTCGGTTTCAGCTAGTTATGAATTATCTTCATCGGTGATCTCATCGGAGAGTTCTTCACCGTCTTCATCGAATCTCACGCCATAGCGTTCTGCAATGGCTGCATATTCGTCTTCTTGACTCTTCGACTTGCTTTCACGCGAAACACCAAGATCTTGTGCAGTCGGGCCTGTTTGCTTCAGACGACGAGCTTCTTCAAATCGACGATGACGTCCCTTTTTCACGATAGGGCTCCAAATTTTCTCTGGGGCGGCTACCGGTTGTGGTCACCGCCTAGTGGTTAGACATTGCGTTAGAGACTAGCAAGATTTCATTATCAAAACGTGGAATTACGGGTTATCCGCCTCAATTAACTTGAGATGTCCGTCACGATCAACACTCAATCCAACGGTTCCAGCGAGAATCTTTTGCAAATCATCCCCGATGACCACGGCACGCCATCCATTTAGCAAGCGGGCATCGGGTGACTTTCTCAAGAAGGCACTGATGTCGTTTCGCGTAGCGAGAAGAGTTGCATCAATCTTGTGCTTACGAGCAAGTTCACCTATCCACGCGGTTATCAATGTCAATGCCGGTCTCGCCCACTTTTCAACTTCATCTGATTCATGACTCGGCAACGCAATGGTGCGTTGTGCGCCGTCGCGAATTGCAGCCATGATCTCTTTGCAGAATTCAGATGATAGATGGCGGTCATCGACTCCGCGCGTTGACGCTAATTCTTCGACATTTTTTGGTACTCGTTGAGCAATTCCTAGCAAGGCCATATCAGACATAATTCTTCTTGGTGGATGATCGCTACGCATTGCACGCTCTTCGCGCCATTGGCCGACAGATTGCGCCACACCACGAGATGCACCTTTCAATGAACGTGCCTCTTTAAGTTTGAGCCACGCCAAGTGTGACTCAATCGGACCGCTTGGTCGAGCCACTAGGTCATTGCACGCATCGGCGACCCAGACAGTTCGACCCAGCTCATTTAGTTGTGAAGACAGTTCGTCGTGCAGATCTAAAAGGTGCGCAACATCGTCTGCCGCATATACGCATTGTGCAGGCGTTAACGGACGGCGCAACCAATCAGTTAAGCGATCACCTTTAGAAAGTGCAATCTTCTTTATCGCCTGCACGAGTGTGGCAAGCGACGGGGTTGAAAAGCCCAGAAAACCGGCGGCGATTTGACTGTCGAAAATGTTCTTTGGCGCCACGAGGGCTGCGTGGCGCAAAACTTCAAGGTCTTGCTGAGCCGCGTGAAACACCGCAAGAATATCGCTCTCGAATAATCTTGCTAAACCGCGCGGGTCAACGGCAAGTGGATCAACAAGCGCGGTCTTGTTTCCCCACTTCAACTGAACTAATGCAAGTTTCGGATAATAAGTCTTCTCACGATGAAACTCTGTATCAATCGCATATCGAGAATGCAACAAAATCTCGTCGATGATTTCGTCCAGCGCGAGATCATCTTCTACCCAGAGATGTGTCAACTTGGATGTTCTCCTGTGACTATTTCATTACCAAGGGCGATCCAACCCATTGTTCCACCAGCCACGTTCGCAACATTTGTAATTCCTGCTTCGTGCAATATTTCGCATGCTTGCATACTGCGACCGCCGCTGCGACAGACAACATAAACAGTCTCGTCTGATTGAAATTCGCTCGTGTTACTGAGCACCATTGAAAGCGGCACCAAAATTGCACCTGGTATGTGTCCAGATTCGTATTCGTCGGGCTCGCGAACATCTATAACCAATGAACCATTCTCTACCAATGTCGTGAGTTCGCTAACCGAAATTTCCTCAACTGTCATATTTGAAGGTTAGTTCAAAATCATTGTAGAAAAAGTCAAATGATTTATGCTGAATAAAAACTATAGATCTTCAGGTGTGTTGACATTTCGCAGAAAAACGTGTGGTAGTTGCAAATAGTTGACATTTAGCCCGATGACAGCGCGATGGATTGCACGCTCACCGCTAGCAAAATGTTGTTCTAAATGTTGTATCGCACTTGTTCGCCAAGCGCTGCATAACCATTGTGGCGAGTCTGTGATTGCGACCTGAACATCAAACTTTGCGTCAATAGTCGACAACCGTCTGCACGATTCGCTATCAATCCACGGCACATCACAAGGCAATGTCAGCAAAATTGGTGAATCAGACATGTGCATTGCCGCAAGCAACCCTGCAAACGGACCAGAGCCAGCAACCTCATCAAAGATGAGTGTCAAATTCCACCGACTTGCATCAACTTCAGAGCCACCAACCAACAAAATCTTGTCGACTCCTGATTGGCGCATTGACCGTGCAATTCGAAAACCAAACTCTTCGTCACCGACGAAAGCATTTATCTTTGGTGATCCAAATCGAGAACTCTCACCACCGGCGAAAATTGCGCCTGTGACCAAATTTTCTGTCATAAATGTTCTCGTAGTTATTTACTGGCGTCGCCACTCGGATCTAGTTGCAAAAGAAACTGCTCACATCTAACTGCTTCGCTGGTTTCACCAATTAGACGAGATTGTTTTGCCAACCCTCCAAGGCATCTCAAGAAACCGCGGTTAGATTCTCGCGCCCATCGCACATATCCAGATCCACGCCAAGAATTGGCGCGCAATGTGTCAAGACCACGGTGATAACCAACTCGGTATGCCATGTACGCATCAACGCCCGGCTCGCTCAGATCGCCAATGGTTGCCCAACCCTCAAGAAAAGTCGGATGATCTGCAACAACATCGCAAACTGCCCGTCGGCGACCTTCAAACGGCGACGCCAATGCCTTATCTAGCCTGATCCTAAGTTCAGGCGCGATTTGCGGAATAATCGTCTCTGGTGGGCCACTGGCTGAAAGATGTACTGGTTGATCGCTCATAGTCCTGCCACACTAGAACACATGGATCTATTTTCACTTGATGCAGAAACTGCCAAAAATATCGGACTTGGCTCAATGGGCGGAAGCGTGTTTGGGCTGCTTATCGTGCTCAAGTTTGTCAAGTCGTTAATTACAAAAATATTGATGCTGGCTTTTTTCGCCGGGATCGCTTTTTTGTCATTCACACAGCGAGACGCATTGTCTATTTGCGCCGCAAAATTTGAAGTTCGTGCATCGAGTATTCAAGACACGACTTGTACATTTTTCGGACAAGATATTTCGTTGTCGAAAATTAATCCATGACCACAGACTTAGTCGTTCAAGTTCGCAATCAACTTGACGCGTCACCGACACCACGACATTTGGTCGAGTTTGTTTCTACACAACTTTCGGTCGCGGGTTTCATTGATTGCACGAGCCAGAATTTGTCTGAGTCATACCCGTCAAGCGGTTTCATCAAACGGGCTGGGTCGCTTGTTGCATGGAGACAGGGTTCAAAGAAAGTCGAACAGTTTCGAATCATCGGTGCCCACACCGATTCGCCATGCCTGAAGATTAAGCCACGCCCAGATGAGTCAAAATTCGGCTGGCAGACATTGCAAGTAGAGATTTACGGCGGTCCGCTCTTAAATAGTTGGCTTGATCGCGACCTTGGCATCGCCGGTCACGCTGTATTGAGAGATGGATCAGTCAAGTTGTTTTGCACATCCACCCCGATTGCTCGCATTTCACAATTGGCGATACATCTGGATCGCGAGGTGAATGAACGGGGTCTGATTCTGGACAAACATCTGCATCTTTCGGCGGCATGGGCGACCGGCGAAAAAGCACTTGATTTTACGCAATGGGTCGCATCGCAAATTGATGTCAAACCCGAAAAGATAATTTCGGTTGATGCGCAATTTTTTGATTCGCTACCTGCTCAAATTGTCGGCGTAGATCAATCGCTTTTGGCTAGTGGTCGACTCGATAATCAGGCGTCCTGTTGGGCCGCAATTTCGGCGCTGCTCGAGACTCAAAGTCCACAAGATACTTGTGTAGTCGCATTATTTGACCATGAAGAGGTCGGTTCTTCAAGTGCCACTGGTGCGGCCGGTCCACTTCTTGAGCATACGCTTGAGCGAATCGCTAGCGCATCTGGCTTATCGAGAATCGGTTATTTGCAAGCATTGAGCCAGTCATCTTGCATCTCGGCAGACAATGCCCATGCAGTGCATCACAATTATCCTGATCGACACGATCATGCACACGCTCCGATTGTTAATCAGGGTCCTGCATTAAAAATGAACTCGAATCAGCGATATGCAACTTCATCGACCTCGGCAGCGATGTTCGTCAGGGCCTGTGAATCGGCAAATGTCAATCATCAAATGTTTGTTTCAAAAAATAATATGCCATGCGGTACGACGATCGGGCCAATAACCGCCACCCGACTTGGTATAGACACAGTTGATGTCGGCATACCGCAACTTTCGATGCACTCAGCGCGCGAAGTTTGCGGTGTTAGCGACTTAGTGGCGATGCAAAAAGCACTGACTAGTTATCTGAATAACTAGTGTGCTGCAACTTGGGCGGCGTCGAACAATTCTTGCAACGCAGTTTTTAATTTGGCTGTCAACTCGGTGGTTGCCGTGCGTGGTGTGCGACCTGTGGTGGCCACTGGTGGATAAATCGGAGCGCCAATAATCATCGTGCACTTCCTCGGGTAAATCATCTTCTTTCCTTTTGGCATCACATCTTGTGTGCCACCGATACCAACAGGCACAATCGGCACATTTGCTTTAATTGCCAAATATGCCGCGCCATCAAATAATGGCTGAACAGTTTCACCGAACTGGCGAGTGCCCTCGGGGAACATCACGATCGGCTCGCCGAGCGCAAGTACGGCAAGACAACGCTTCAATGCTTCAAGATCCGCCGTTCCACGTGTCACCGGAAAACCCCCCAAAGCAGAAAGCACCGAACCCACTGGTTTGATTTTGAACAAACTGTCTTTGCCCATGAATCTCAGCCGCCGTCTGGTCGTTGCGCTGGATATTGGCGTATCCACGTTAGATCGATGAATCGGCGCCAAAATAAAAGCACCTGTCTTCGGTACATTCTCGCGACCTGTGACACTCAATCTAAAATAAAATCGACACAACGTAAGAAGAATGCTACGTACGACTGCGTAAAAAATTTTACCGACTCGACCCTGTCCGGCCAAATTCGTATCTACTTGAGTCATGCTGTTTTGCTTGATCTCTGATCGGTCATCTCAACTAGTTGTGCCACAACTTCATCAATTGAGCGGTCGCTGGTGTCTATCGTGATCGCATCATCTGTTTGAGTTAAGGGGCTATCACTTCGAGAACTGTCTTGTAGATCTCGCGATGCAATTGATGCGGCAATTTCGTCGACGTTTCCGCCCGACTGCGCTACGCGGCGTTTGGCACGCACTATCGGTGACGCAGTCAAATAAACTTTCAATGTTGCATCAGGAAACACAACTGATCCGATGTCTCGCCCTTCTACTACCCCGCCGTTATGATCGGCGATCCATTGCCTTTGACGCTCGCGTAACTCGGTGCGAACTTGACTATTTGCCGCCACAGTGCTGACCGCCCCAGTCACTTCAGAACTACGGATGGCAGTCGTTGCGTCAAGCCCATTGATCATGACAGTCTCATCGGTAAGAAGCATTTTTGATTTTCGCGTTAGCTCGGCGACAAGATCTTGATTGCTCAATTCGATACCTGAAGTCATCGCAGCGAATGTGACTGCTCGATACATTGCGCCAGTATCGAGATATCGCACACCGAGTTTTGCTGCCAGGGCTTTGGCGATAGTCGATTTACCTGCCCCAGCCGGGCCATCAATTGCAACAACGATCATCAGTGGTTCAACATCACCAACTGGTGTCTTGCGCGCGACCCTCGTCGTAACCGGACGCGCTCTGAACCCCGATTATGGCG
>CAMAQQ010000005.1 GCA_945860575.1 Ferrithrix thermotolerans DSM 19514 | reverse complement strand
AGATTGTCAACTTCTTCTTGAAGCGAAGCATTTATGTCTTCAAAAGCGGCAAGTTGGGCTGAGCGCTGTGCCACAAGGGTGCGTTGCTTGTTCCATGTGCGCAAAGGAAGGAACAGTAAGGCGGTGAGAATTGCCCCAACTACCAATGTCCCTAGTGGAACAAGGGCAAACCGACCGCGTCTTTTTCGCGACACACGAGTCGATGAGTCTGCGCCAAGTGGCCTGGGTCGCGGGGCAGATTGAGAATTATTTTGTGACACTTATATATTCTGGCTTAAGCAAACCGTTATTTGGTGGAGTGCCCAAACAAAACAGGATATTTAGCGTTTGAGCCGAGATCGTGTTCTATTCGCAATAACTGATTGTATTTTGCAACGCGGTCGCTGCGAGCTGGTGCTCCAGTTTTTATCTGACCACAATTTGTCGCAACGGCGAGATCAGCAATAGTCGAGTCTTCAGTTTCGCCACTTCGGTGACTCATAACGCTTGTGTAGTTGTTGCTTTTCGCGAGCGCCATCGCGTTCAGTGTCTCTGTCAGAGTGCCGATTTGATTTACTTTTATCAATATGCTGTTCGCGATTTTTTGATCAATACCTTGTTGTAGGCGCTTTGTGTTGGTGACGAACAAATCATCGCCAACTAATTGAATTCGCCGACCTAGCGCAGACGAAAGTGCTTCCCATCCATCCCAATCATCTTGAGCCATACCATCTTCAATTGAGATGATCGGATATTTATCAACCAGCGATACCCACCACCCGACAAGTTCGTCGCTGGTAAAAATTTTATTTTCACCAGCCATGTGGTAACGCGAATCGTTATAGAGTTCGCTCATTGCGGGGTCAAGTGCAATAGCAATGTCTTTTCCTGGTTTGAAACCTGCACGCGCAATCGCATCAACCAAAAACTCGATTGCCGATTCGTTGTTCGCCAAGTTTGGTGCGAAACCACCTTCGTCGCCAACTGCCGTCGACAAGCCTTTGGCTTTGAGCAGTGATTTCAGCGTGTGATATGTCTCGACTCCCCATTGCAGACCTTCGCTAAAACGCGAAGCACCAATTGGCATGATCATGAACTCTTGTAGGTCGATGTTGTTGTCGGCATGCACTCCACCGTTGAGCACATTCATCATCGGTACCGGAAGTGTGTTTGCATCGTCACCGCCAACTGATTTATACAACGGCAGATTTCGGGCGCTAGATGCTGCGCGGGCAACCGCGAGACTCACCCCGAGTAAAGCATTTGCCCCTAGTCGCGATTTGTTTTCTGTACCGTCAAGAGCGATTAATTTATTATCGATTGCTTGTTGGTCTAAGCCGTCCAAGCCGAGCACTGCATTTCGAATCTCGTTATTGACGTTTGATACTGCCTTCAACACGCCTTTGCCCAAGAATCGTTTTCCGCCATCGCGCAATTCAACTGCCTCGTGTTCTCCAGTTGAAGCCCCCGATGGCACGATGGCTCGACCAGTTGCTCCAGATTCGAGCAACACATCAACTTCTACGGTCGGGTTGCCGCGCGAATCTAATACTTCGCGCGCGAGTACGTTCTTGATCGCCGTCATTTCAGTAACTTTATCTCATTCCAAAGTTCGTCTAGTTCGGCAAGTGAACATTTCGCCAGATCAAGATTTCGTTGCGCTGCGAGTTCGATAACTTTTTCGAATCTTGTTTTAAATTTTTCCGATGCGCTGCGCAGGGCCGACTCTGCATCAACTTTAAGGTGGCGAGATAAGTTGACGACGCTGAACAGCACATCGCCGAGCTCCATTAGAACTGCTTCAGGGTCGCTTCTCAGTAGCACCGCTTCACGCAGTTCAGCAATTTCTTCGGTAATTTTCTCGTAGGCACCATCGCTATTTGGCCAGTCAAATCCTTGTTCTGCGGCGCGCTTTTGTAGTTTGGCTGAATACATCAGCGCCGGGGCGGCAGTTGAGACGCCGTCAAATACAGACTTGCTGTCGACTTCGCCGCGTTCTTGCTTTTTGATCGCGTCCCAAGTTGAGACGACTTGGTCTGTCGAATCTGCGCTCACATCGCCGAACACATGCGGGTGTCTGCGCACAAGTTTGTCGTGTATCGAAGTAGCAACGTCGGCGATACTGAAACGCCCCTGCTGCTCGGCGATCGTGGCGTGAAATTCGACTTGATACAACAAGTCACCAAGTTCATCAATTAAGGCGTCGTCAGTTGACGGATCGTCGACATCAAGTTGATTGATCGCCTCGACAACTTCGTAGGTTTCTTCGATCAAATAGCGAACTAGCGATTCATGTGTCTGCTCCTGATCCCATGGACACTGTTCGCGCAAAGTTCGAGCCAATGCATGCAATCGTGCCATTTCTGCGGCGACTGGTTCGGCGAGTTTTGGAATGTACAAGGTTGTTAAATGATCTGGCTCTATTTCTCGATCAAGGTTTTGCCAAGTCGTGTGAATAATTTTCTGGTCGGCGAGTCCCAGGTGGTGCAAAATCACTACTGGTTCATCGCCAGTTGCAGACTCATGTGCAAGTTTGATGTTTGATAAAACCCATTGGGCGTGGCACTGGGCGACAAGAAGCGGGCCTTTTTCGCCTGCACCAAGTTCGGCAAAGCGATGACCATCGATCATTCGCACTCCTGCATCAACAGGATCTATTTTTAGTTCGCTCCATGCGACATCCAAAAAACTCATTGCCGGCACCAGCACGACCTTGACAGTTTCATTGTTCAATAAATGTTGCACCGTCTGCTCGAGTACCAACGGTGAACCAGGCACGGCGTAAAGAACTTCGCCATGTTGATGTGCCGCCGACACGAGTCGCGCGGCGATTGCCAAGTAAACATCATCAAATGATTCATGTCGTTCGTATTCATCATCGAAACTCACGGCACTTTCGACGAGATGAGAAGTCGGATGACGAGTCGTTCGAATGTATCGAAATTTGATTCGCTCAATTGTTTGCAAAGTCTCGTGATTTATCGAGCCAGCCGAACCTGGACCGAGACCTACAATCGTGATTTGCGCTGTCATGCGCTTGTCAACTCAGTTTGCGATGATGGCACCACGGGCTGAGTTCCAAACTCCGTAGGCAGAATCGATCTTGATTTTTGTCGTCGCAAGGTATCCGTTGAAGAGAAGTTCTCCGGCATTTGTTTCAAGCAAAGCCGAAATATCTGCCGCAACTTCAACGAATGGTCGAATCAAAATAATGTGGTATCCGAAACTTGATTTGACCGGGCCGGTTGCAACGCCTGATTTGGCAAGTAATGCGCCAGCGGTAAAACCAGGGTCAAAACTACTTTGGTATTCGCTCAACAGCATGCACGCATTGTTCGCTCCAGACAGAGCACCACCAGACTCTTTTGCGTTTGGCTCAATTGAATATTCTCCGGCAACTTCGGCGAAGTCGGCACCGGCCGAGATTTTCGCCAGTGCTTCTTTGGCTTTGGCCTCTTGTTCGACAACCAAATGTCGTACACACATCACGCCAAGCGACGCGGGTGCTTCGTCATACATTTTGGCCGCTGTCTTTGCGTCTGGAGCGACAACACGTTTCAGTGCAAGACCACCAGCATTGAGTTCGATGATCAAATTTTTCAGGTGTTCGGTAAATGCGGTCGTGTCAGTATTTTGGCTGACCGACAAGGCAATCTCTTCGCGGTCGGCTTCGGTTATTTCTTGACCGTATTTCTTGAGAATTTCTCTTGCGGCAGCACCTTGAAGCAAAGCTGTGAGAATACTTCGTGCGGTGTCGCCGGCAACTTCACCGTCAACGACGGGTGTTTGCCCTGCGTCGCTCAGTTCGGTGATTGTAAGTTCAAGTTCGTCGCGCGAAATTTTCGTGCCCGCAATTTCGGCAGCAGAGTTCGAAGTTGAACCACAACTTGAGACAACAACTGCAAGTGTCACAAGAGCAGTCGTTGCGAGCCGGAAAGTATTTGTTTTATTATTTTTCATCGCACTTACCCTAGTGCCACTTCTTCGACAAGTTCTTGCATAAACGCGACCAGATATGACGCGGGCTCTTGACCACGCGGAATCGCAATGCTCAGATCATTGGATTGTTCACGATATGTTGCCGATGGTGACAATCGCACAAGGCGCATCGACTCGCTGGCCTTAAGAGTAATCGGCGAGAGTTTCGCTCGATTATCTGAAACGATTATTTCGCGCAGGCCGATTCGATGGCACTCGGCGCGAAGCGAACCAACCATTAATAGCGACTTGGCAGGCTCAGGCAATTCGCCGAACCGATCTTGCCATTCTGCTTCGATGTCTTGAACATCGGCGTGAGTTCGAACAGCCACGAGACGCCTGTAGGCGTCAAGTCGTAGTTCTTCTTTAGCGACATAATCGTTGGGCAAAAATGCTGTAATCGGAACATCAATTTTTAGTTCGACCTGAATCTTCGGCTCTTCACCTTTCATTTCGGCGACTGCCTCAGTGACTAGTTGGCAATAAAGGTCGTAGCCAACTGCGGCGATGTGACCACTTTGCGCTTCGCCGAGCAGGTTTCCTGCACCGCGGATTTCAAGATCGCGCATCGCAATTTTGAAACCACTACCAAGTTCTGTTGCTTCACCGATCGTGCGAAGTCGCTCATATGCGTGCTCTGATAACGCCCGATCGCGAGGATGAAACAAATATGCATAGGCGCGCTGTCCGCTTCGCCCAACGCGACCCCGTAACTGATGCAGTTGTCCGAGGCCCAATAAATCGGCACGCTCAACGACGAGCGTGTTCACGGTCGGCATGTCGATGCCGCTTTCAATAATTGTCGTGCAAACAAGCACGTCATATTTTCCCTCCCAAAAATCTTGCACGGCTCGTTCAAGTTTTGCCTCGTCCATTTGTCCGTGAGCCACGATGATTCGTGCCTCTGGCACCAACTCGCGCAACTCGCGCGCACGATCTTCGATCGAGCGAACCCTGTTGTGCACCCAAAATACTTGTCCGTCACGCAGCAACTCGCGACGAATCGCCTCGGTGGCAACTCGATCGTCTTCTTCACCGACAAAAGTGAGAATCGGCTGTCGATCTGCAGGGGGAGTGTTCAGCAAAGATAAATCTCGAATGCCCACAAGACTCATTTCGAGCGTGCGTGGAATCGGCGTCGCGGTGAGAGTCAAAACATCTACGTTGGTCTTCAGTTGTTTCATTTGCTCTTTGTGTTGCACACCGAATCGCTGTTCTTCGTCGACGACCAACAAACCAAGATCTTTAAATTTCACGCCTTCTTGCAGCAATCGGTGCGTGCCAATCACGCAATCGATTTGACCAGATTCAAGACCTTGCAGAACTTGTTTGGCTTGTTTGGCCGTCAAAAATCTTGAGAGCACTTCAACACGAATTGGATATCCGGTAAACCGAGTCGTGAAAGTTGTGCCGTGTTGGGTTGCGAGCAAGGTCGTCGGCACCAGAACCGCAACTTGCTTTCCGTCTTGGATGCATTTAAATGCGGCACGCACGGCAACTTCAGTTTTACCGAAACCGACATCGCCGCAAACAAGCCGATCCATTGGCACTTCACGCTCCATGTCGGCTTTGGTGTCAATGATTGCAATTCGTTGGTCTGGGGTTTCGACAAATTGAAATGCTGCTTCCATTTCGTGTTGCCAGGTGGTGTCGCTGGCAAATGCATGACCAGTCGCGGTCACACGACGTTGATAGAGCACTACAAGTTCTTGGGCAATTTCACGCACTGCACTTCGCACACGCGCCTTGGATCTTGCAAAATCAGAACCACCCATGCGATTAAGAGTTGGAGTTTCTCCGCCGATGTATTGCCGAATCGCGTCAATGTGATCGGTCGGCACATAAAGATTTCCATTGTGATATTGCAACTGCATGTAATCGCGTTCAACACCGCCCATCGATTGCTTTGACATGCCCAGATATCTTCCAACTCCGTGCACATGGTGAACTATGTAGTCTCCGGGTTTGAGATCTTCAAAAATGCTCAATGAGTTTCGTTTGACTGGTTTGGTATGTCGATGTGTTCGGCGCCGACCGGTCAAATCACTTTCGCTGATTATCACCAGATCATGGGCATTGATAATGCAGCCACTATGCAGTGGTGCAACAACGATCGAAACGCCGGGGCTCGTGATTGCCGTTGTCTGTTGTTCAAGCGACCGCACCGTGACGCCTTCAAGAGTTAATACTTCAAAAAATCTTTGAGCCGAACTCTGTGTGTCGGCCGCGATTATTACACGAAACTTCTTGGTGACAAATCGCAAGATTCTGTTCGCGAGCGCTTCTGTGTCGCCGGTGGCTTGCCCCCAAGTCGAAGTCTCGATGCTCGTGGCACCAAACGAATCAGCAACCGGGCTGAGCGAAATTATCGACTCGGCGTTTGTGTTTTCAAGAAACGACTCGATTTCTGAGTGCAGTCGCGGATATTTCTGATCAGGATCTCGCGACCAAGTTGATGCCAAGGCTCGCGCCAAATCGTCTTCTTCGGCGATCAAATCACGAGCGCGGTCGCGCAATCTTCGCGGCTCAATCAGCACTACATGAATTGATGCTGACTTGGCGCAAACATCAGTTAGCACTTCACTATCTGTGGCAACCCATGGCAACCAAGACTCCATGCCGTCAAAAGTTGCACCTTGAGCAATGCGCTCCCAATTTTCTTGGCCCCAGGGTTCTTCGGCGATCAAATTTTGTGCGCGAGCAGCAACGTCTTCATTGATAATTAACTCGCGTGCGGGAAATATTCGCACGTTTTCAAGATCATCGGTGCTGCGCTGATCGTTGACATTGAACGCGGTCAGTCGATCAACTTCATCACCCCACAAATCAATACGAATTGGCGTATCAGCAGTGGATGGAAAAACATCGATTATTGATCCGCGTCTCGCGAATTCTCCACGGTGTTCAACGAGTTCTTCGCGCCGATATCCAAAGCGGGCCAGAGTTGAGATCAATTCATCCATATCAACTTGCGATTTTTGCTTTATCACCAGAGGCTCGACCACGGTGTTGCTGAGGTGTTGCAGCAGTGCACGCACCCCAGTGACGATTATTTTTGGCGGGTCATTTTTTATTCGCCACAAGACTTCGAGTCGACGACCCATAGTTTCAACATTCGGACTAACTCGCTCAAACGGCAAGGTCTCCCATGCAGGAAACGTAACAACATCTCGTTCGGGTAGAAATGCGACAAGGTCATCGCGGAGTTGTGTAGCGGTTAATCCGGTTGGTGCTGCGACCACAACGATTTCGCCTTCAGTGCGTTGAGCCAGACCGGCGACCAACAATGGCCAAGTGTGATCTGCGCAGACGATCGATGCGCTTTTCTCTCCGAGCGCGGCGCTGAGTGCTGGATCAAAACTAAGAGTTGAAGCGAGTGCACCTAAAACGGTCATCGCGCGGTGCCCTAGCGGGCGTTGATGTTGCGCATTGCGGCATCAAGACCTTCGGCAATAATTAGTTGCACCGCATCAGCGGCAATTTGCACCGAGATATCCAGCAGTTCGCGTTCACGCACAGGAATCTTCGATAGCACGTGATCGGCGCCAGCTTCTTTTGATGCGGGCTTGCCAACACCAATTCGTACGCGAATAAAATCTTGCGTTTTCAAATGTTGCTTGATTGAATGCAAACCGTTGTGACCGGCGAGCCCGCCACCAGATTTTATTTTTACAACACCCGGCTCAAGGTCAAGCTCATCATGCACGATAATAATTTTGAGGGGATCAGTAATAGCAAAGCGTCGTGCCAGTGGACCGACTGCGTTTCCGGACTCGTTCATAAAAGTTGTTGGTGTGGCGATCAGAAAGTGTTTATCCGATGCGCTGACTTCGGCAGTTAGCGCCCGGTCGCGACTTGCTTTTAGCGCAACGCCAATGCGCGTCGCGAGAAGTTCAATCGTTTCAAAGCCGACATTGTGGCGCGTGCGCGAATATTTAGAACCAGGGTTTCCTAATCCGACTACTAATGCATCAAATGGTGTGCCACGACGTTCAAGATGCTCGGGCCGCTTCGTGCGACCGAACAGCCCCATTTAGTTTTAGGCCGACGGTTTAGCGTCGCCTGCTGGAGCAGCGCCCGCATCTGGAGTTGCAGCGGCACCTTCGGCTGCAGCGGCGACAACTGGTGCAGCCTCTTCAGTCTTAGTTTCGAGCACTGTCACAACAACAAGATCAGGATCGCCAACTGCGCTAACGCCATTTGGCAGAACAACATCTGAGAGGCGAATAACATCTTGCATTCCCATTGCTGTTACGTCGATCAAGATTTCGTTCGGAATATTCGCCGCTGTTGCACGAATTTGAATTGTGTTAACAGTTGCGTCAACTAATCCACCTTCTGAGAGAACGGCCTTGGCGGTACCGGTGAGGTGAACTGGAATATCCATCGTGATTAGTTCGGTGAGCGAAATCTGCATGAAGTCGATGTGTCGCACCACGCGCTTTACCGGGTCGCGCTGAAGTTCTTTAACGATCGCAGGATATTTTGCATCGCCGACTTGAAGTTCAAGAATTGTGTTTACGCCTGCTGGGCCAGCAAGGGCTACGCGCAAGTCGCGTCGCTCAACAGTGACTTTCACTGGCACCATGCCGTGACCATAAATGACACCTGGAATGTGATCTGTTGCAACGAGGCGACGAGATTCGGCACTGCCAATTTTGCGACCGATTTTGGTTTGAAGGATAGTAGCCATGAGAACTCCGAAAGTCGAATAAGACGCCAACTGATTGACGGCTTTTTAGTCTATGGGTAGGCACTTGAACTTGCCACACGCCAGAAGTTATGACTGGTTTTCGCCCCCGAATAACTCGCTGACACTGGTGTCTTCAAAGACGGCCGAAAGCGCATCAGCAAGAATCTTTGCCACCGAAAGCACCTCAATTTTGGCGATTCGTTTTTCGGGTGCAAGCGGAAGAGTATTCGTCAAAATCACGCGACTTATTTTTGATTTGTCGAGCCGTTCAATCGCCGGCCCCGACAGCACACCGTGGGTTGCCATCGCCCAAACCTCTTTTGCTCCGCGGGCGTACAACAACTCTGCCGCACTACAGATTGTTCCACCTGTGTCGATCATGTCGTCTGCCAAAATGCAAAGTCGGTCCTGAACATCTCCGATTACTTCTTTGGCTTCGGCAACATTGGTTGTGTTCTTTGGACGACGCTTGTTGATGAACGCGACATCCGCGCTCATGTCGGTCAGATGTTGCGCAAATCGCTCGGCAACTTTTACTCGACCCGCATCGGGCGAAACAATGACGAGTCCCTCGCGTGCATTTTTCCGAACGTACTCTTCAAGAACCGGTATCGCAGTCAAGTGATCAACTGGTCCTTCAAAAAATCCTTGAATCTGTCCGCTGTGCAAGTCAATTGAAACCATTCGCTTTGAACCAGCGGCTTTGAACATGTCGGCAATCAATCTTGCGGTGATTGGCTCGCGACCTTCGGCTTTGCGATCTTGTCGCGCGTATCCATAAAACGGGCAAACTGCGGTGACACGTTTTGCAGATGCTCGGTACGCAGTGTCGATCATAATTAGTTGCTCCATGATCGAATCGTTGATACTGCGACCACCGAAACTGCAGTGCGTTTGCATAATGAACACATCTCCACCACGAATGCTTTCACCAAATCGTGGCCGTAGTTCTCCATTTGCGAACTCAACGATGTTGGCTTCGCCCAGATGAACATTTAAGTGCTGTGCAACTTCTGCGGCCAGCGCCGGGTGCGTGCGGCCCGAATAAAGCGCCATCCGCTTCGTCGTGACTTTATCTATTGTCTTATTAAGGTCATTCGACGAGGTCATTGATGACCATCATAGAACGAACTTGTGATTGCGTTGTCAGCAACCGAACTGCCGGGCTCAAGGTTTGCAAAAGGTCCAACTTGGGCATTTTTGCCGATCGTCGAATTTCGTGCAACTGTTGATTCAACATGCGCACCAGAGCCAACTACCGTGTCAATTAATCGGGTATTTGGCCCGATTTCGCAGTTGTCGCCAATCACAGTTGTGCCTTGCAAAATGGTGCCCGGCAGCAATGTCACATCTTTACCAATCGTCACTGTCACATCAATGAATGTTTGGCGCGGATCGAACATCGTGACGCCGTTAACGAGCCACTGTTTATTTATTCGTGAGCGCAACTCGCGCTCTGCGAGTGCCAACTGCCAACGGTCGTTGACCCCGGTTACTTCATTAGCCGGGGCAGTGTGCGAACCAACGCGGTGGCCCATGCCCGCAAGAACTTCGACTACATCTGTCAAATAATATTCGGACTGTGAATTTTTGTTTGAGATTCTTCGTAATGCCGGGCCAAGAAGATCTCGGCGAAAAGCGTAAATGCCGGTATTGATTTCGTTGATTGCGCGAACCTCCGGCGTTGCGTCACGCTCTTCAATAATTTGCACGACGCGGTCATCTTTAGCCCGCATAATTCGGCCGTAGCCGGTTGGCTCGTCGACGAATGCAGTCAGCAGCGTGGCGGCATTATTTGATTGTTGATGTTCTCGCACGAGAGCAGAAATTGTTGAGGTTCGCAATAACGGGGTGTCGCCAGGCATGACGATGATTGTTGAAGTGTCGTCAATTTCGGTTTGTGCGCCAGCACTTTCATCAATCGCACTTAGACCGACGATGGTTGCATCGCCGGTACCTCGTTGAATTTGCTGTTCTATAAATGAAACACTTGACCACTTCGGCGCCTGCGCACCGACAACTTGTTTTACTTGCTCTGCGGCGTGACCAACGACGACAACCGTCTTTGAAATTTCGATTTCTTGCAACGCGTGAATCACATGAATCACCATCGGGCGACCACACATCATGTGCAGCGGCTTTGGTCGCGTCGACTGCATTCGCGTGCCTTCGCCTGCGGCGAGGACTACTGCGTAAATTCTCACGAGTCTTTTATACACGATTAAAAGTTTGTGGGCGTGAGACCCGTTCTCACGCCACTGCTAGTTCCGGGGAGAGGACTCGAACCCCTATATACGGGACCAAAACCCGTTGTCCTGCCATTGAACGACCCCGGAAAGGTCATTTCTCAACGCCTCTACGGTAGCCAATTTATGTGGCGATTCTCATCTTCAGCAGATATCGTGTTGCGAGTCATGGGATCACTGGTCAAGCGTCGTCGCAAACGAATGCGCAAAAAGAAGCACAAGAAGATGCTTCGCCGTACCCGTCATCAACGCAATAAATAGAGCGCTTCGCGCTGTTTTTACGCGTCATCAACGCAATAAGTAATTAGCTCTTTGCGAGCAGAAGTACCAGTTCGCTGGCAATCGCATCCTTTAACAACAAACTGCCTTTAACAGTTAAATGTAAGGCGTCATAATAAAGCGCTTTACCATTCATCGATTGTTGACACTCAAAATTGACACACAGCGTGTTTGCTGGATCTAGGACCGCAAAGTTTGAGTAATTCTTGTATAACTCTGATTCTTCACCTGTCACCCGGTTGCGATTTGTTGAATGGCTTAGTGAGACCTTGTCGTCAAAAATTTTTCTCAGTAAAACCAGCTCACGCATTTTTGAAGTTGGTGGTTGAAGAATTACGAGAGTTTTCTGGCTCTTAAAATCTTTTTCAATCATGTCGTGCAGACCGTCTAACCAAAATTGAGTCGCTTCACCTGAATCTTTGGCCCGAGTTCCACTGGAGTTTTGGATTTCATCCCCCTGAGTAACGCCATCTATATAAATTTCACTCATATTTGAGATTACTAAAATATCTGGGTTTAAATCAGAAACCTTTTTCAAGACCTTATCGAAGTTGTACCTACAGGCAGTTCTGAGCGAAACTGGTCTGATGAAAAGTGGGCAGTGATAAGAGTAGTAAACAGAAAAGTTCAGTCCTAGTGAATTCGCAGCGGCAGCGACTCCGTCGCTGATTGAAGATGCAGAGGAGTCTCCTACAAGGAGAACCCTTTTCGCATCTGGCCCATGAATTAAGCCGTCACAATTAGGGCCAGTGTTCATCCATTTGTGAATTCGGCACTGATAAATATCCGCATACGAACTCTGCTCGATCTCGACATTTCTAATCACCTGCAAACCAAGTCCAGTGCTGGCGCCAACTTGAACCGCTACTGATACAAGTATCGGTGCAATTGTACAAATAACCCCAAGCTTCAGAGCTTGTGTCCCTCTTATTTTCGGATTTTGTCGGATCGGATTCTCGACAAAGTTGAGTGAGATAATTGCGATGCCCGCCGCAATAAGGGCAGCCAGCACTGGTGCAATTTTTTGCGAGTTTGGAAACAGGCGGTGTGCAAACACGATCAGGGGCCAATGCCAGAGGTACCAAGAATAAGAAATTGTTCCGATCTTTGTGAGTGCTTTAAAACCAAGGATCCTTGTTGTAATGCTTGTTCTGGCTCCCAGTTGGATGAGAATCGCTGTTCCAAAAACGGGCGCAAGTGCGGCAGATCCCGGAAATAAAGTGAATGAGTCAAACGAGATAGCGGCCCAGAAAATAACCGTTATCGCAAACAGATTCACCAAATGAACACCGACTTTTGACAATCTATTTAGGAGCCCTGGTGTCAGTGCTACAACTGCACCGACTAAAAACTCCCACATTCGCCAAGGTGTCCCAAAAAATGCGAATAATTCTGATTTTGGAACAAACTGATTACCGAGTGAAAGATAATAAGAACCAGAAAAAGAAACTATTGAAATTGCGATTAGCCATACGCGGACTGAACTCGAAGTCATTTTTGCACCAGTTACATTTAGCAAAATCAACAAAATTGGAAAAATCAAATAGAATTGTTCTTCGACTGCAAGGCTCCATAGATGCCGAAGGGGGTTTTCTGCGAGCGCCCAGTAACTGTCTTGAAGGAAAAAATAAAAATTCGTCACAAAAAGACTAGATGCTCGTGAAGTATCGATGACTTGCTGCTGTTCTCCGAATGGAGAGAGTGCGACTACCGAAATCAGAAGGGTTCCAACCGTAGCTAAGGCAACCGCCGGAAGAATTCGTCTAATGCGCCTTGAATAAAATTCTGTCAATCCAAATGTGTTAGTTCGCTCGTACTCGCGAGAAATAAGTTGGGTGATTACGAAGCCTGAAATAACAAAGAACATGTCCACGCCGATGTATCCACCTGGAAAGGCAATTCCTGTGTGGTAGATGACTACAAGCAGGACGGCAATTGCGCGCAATCCTTGTATGTCTTGGCGGAAATAAGTTGGGTTTTCGGTTAACTTAACCACTTTCAGAGACTACTTTGTGCGCGTAGTTATGACTGTTGCGTCTGCGAGTTGCTCTGCGAGGTTTTCGAATTTTCCGTCTAGCCACCAAGTTGAGCCACTGCCAGCAAGAGTTGGCACAACACCGCAGGCTTTTGCGATTTTTTCTTTCCAAATTGCCAGCCGCGGTTCGACTTTTATTGCAGCCGGCTCGAGATCGTTGACGCCCGCGTGCTTGATCGGCGTCTTGCCAAAATCGGTGAGTTGATCGAACGCGCGATACACGGCTGGTGTCGAAACACGAAACGGTGGCACGACAAGAGTGATCTCGCGCGCAATTTTTTTAAGCGGATTAACAACTTCACCGATGCCCGACACTCGCGCTCTGCCACCGACAATGCAAAAAGCGATATCGGCGCCAAGTTTGGCTGCCGAAGCAAGATCCGTGAAGCCTGCCCAGCGCAGAATCGCCGCCGCATCAGCAGATCCACCCCCAAGACCACCACCACTCGGAATATTTTTTGTGACTGTTACATGGGCTTTTCGACCAGCAAGTTGCAGTGCCCGTGCGACAAGATTGTCGTTTGTATTGTTTGATGCGGCGAGATCATCGGCAAACTCGCCAATTATTTCAAGGCCAGTTCGCGAAGTGTCGACAACTAATTGATCGGCAAGATCAAGCGTGACCATTTCGGCGTCAATCAAATGAAATCCGTCTGCGCGCACACCAGTGACTTTCAATGAAACCGTGAGTTTGGCTGGTGCGATGAGCGAAACGATTTGTGCGTTCATTGTTTTTTGTCGGCGATCTCGTGGTTGATGGTTGGCGAAGCGTTTGCTGAGCCAGATTTGCGATTGCCGATTGCTTTGCAAAGTCTTCCCCATGCCGCCAGGTCGAGTTCTTCAGCACGAGATTCGGGATTAATACCAGCAGATTCAAAATCTTCCGGCAATGCAACATCTGCCAACGCACGACGCAGCATTTTTCTTCGCTTTGCAAAACCTGTGCGCACGAGTGCGAATAATTCTCCAGACACGACTTGTGCAACACCTGGTTCATTACGGCGACGAATGTCTACGAGTGCCGACTCGACGCGCGGTTGCGGAAAGAAAACAGTTGCTGACACGGTGCCAACAATCTTGGCTGTCGCCCAGTAGTCAATTTTGACGCTCACAGCGCCATAGGCGTCGCTACCAACTTGGGCGACTAATCGATCGGCAACTTCGCTCTGCACCATCACTAAGAGATGATCAACTTGCGACAGTCCATCCAAAATGTCGGCAACGATTGGTGTTGCCAAGTTGTACGGCAAGTTAGCCACAACATGCCAGTGTTTTGACTTTGTGAGCAACGGTTGCCAATCGAGTTGCATTGCATCCCCGTGAATTATCTCGACATTTGGCAGCAACGCGGTATTTTCGCGCAGCACTTCGACCAATCCATTATCTATTTCGACGGCAACAATCTCTGCGCCAGTTTCGGCGAGTGCGAGCGTCAACGAGCCGAGACCAGCGCCGATTTCAAGTACAAAGTCTCCGGTTCGCACATCGGCAAGCCGAGCAATTTTTCGAACCGTATTGGGATCAACTACGAAATTCTGGCCGAACGCCCGCCGTGGCGCCAGCCCATGTTTCGTGAGAAGCGCAGAAACTTCAGTTCGTGTAAATGTCACCAGGAGACATTCACTGGGATCGGCGCATCAACAAGATTTGAAATCCTTTCAAAAACTTTGGTGTGCAACAACGCTGTCGCGCCTGCTGGCATTATTTCACGATAAACATTGGTGCACTTTGTGGTTCTGGCATTATTGATATTTTTTATCGTTAATGAAATACCAAAAGGCGCTTGTGGTACAAAACAAACGACATCTGGGGCGTTGTCGAAGTTGCTAAAGGTCGCAATTAACTGCAGTCCACTGGTTTCGGTGGCCGGATAAGCGATTTGTGCCGAGCCGTCCTGAACAATTGGCGCGGGACCACCGAGAATTATCGGAGCGGGTGACTCTTCATCTGAGACAACTCCAGAACTTGGCGCAATCGTGTTATTGGCGGGGTCAATGGTCGTCGTTGTGATTGCTAGTTCGTCAGAAGAATCGTTTCCGTTACAAGACCTTAAAATCGGAACCAAAATTATCGTTACTACTGTCAAAACGACGATTCGTCGGCGCTGAAAAGTCGTAAGTAACAATTTAATTTCTCCCTGTTACTGATTTAGTTTCGCTGAAATCTTCTGAACTATCAGGCTACGCACACAGCCCTGCGAAAGCAATCAGCGCGTTATTTGTCGTTTGGTTTGCGATCTCGTTTATCGAGACATTTCGCACTTGCGCCAGACACGCACCGACATCGACAAGATATGCAGGCTGATTAGAAACTCCGCGATGTGGCACTGGCGCGAGAAATGGACTGTCGGTTTCAACCAGTATTTTTTCTGCGCTACACATTTTTGCCGCGTCGCGAATCTCTTGCGCTTTTTTAAAAGTGACGATTCCTGAAAACGAAATAAATGCATCACGATCCAAACACTTTTTCGCTTCGACTGGCGAACCTGTGAAGCAGTGAAAGATAGTCTGCTTGGGCACACCGCATGAATCAAGAATCTCAAATGTTTCATCCCATGCTTCACGAGTATGAATCACGAGTGCAAGGTTGTATTCGTGTGCGAGGGCTATCTGCGCCGCGAAGATTTCGCGCTGTACCGCGCGATCAGAGTGATCGTAAAAATAGTCAAGACCACATTCGCCAATTGCGACGACACGAGGCTGAGTGATCAATTCGTGCAAGCCATCAAGGCCATGCTTGGCATCGTGCGGATGCAGACCGACCGTGGCCCAGACATCCTGGTGTTTTGCAGCGAGATCAATCGCGGCACGCGAAGTTGTTACATCTGTACCGATGGTGATCATCCGCTTAACGCCTGCTTCGCGTGCCGCAATCAACGCAGCATCGGCCCCGCCAGGAATATCTTCATAGGTCACATGACAATGCGTGTCAACCCATTCGGGCAAATCGTTTTGCGAATTCGTCATCGCTATATCTTTTTACGAGGAAACAGCGGTTCGCCTTTCGTCACTGTCGTACCACCTGGGTAACGACCCCACTGCGTATCAGCGCCGACGCGTTGATCAGAAACTTTGCCCACCATGCCGAGGCGTTCCCAAACATCTTGACAAGTCTTTGGCATTGCGGGGCTTGCCATAATTGTCACGATTCGCAACGCTTCGAGCGCGTCTCCCATCACGATGTCGAGATCTTTGCCTGGCTCCATCTTCCACGGTTCGTTTGTTTCGAGGTAGGCGTTTGTTGCGCGAATAAGAGTCCAAGTGGCATCAAGCGCGCGACTCGGTTGAACATTTTTCCATTCGGCGATTGTGTCGCTGACACTTTGCGAGGCAATTGCCGCAAGTGGGCTCGTCGCAGACGGCACGGGCCCAATGCCACCGCACTTTTTTTCGACGACAGTTGCCACTCGCGCCGCGAGATTGCCAAAGTTGTTTGCTAGATCTGAGTTGTAACGCGAGAGTAATCCTTCATAAGAAAAATCGCCGTCGTTGCCATAATTCGTGTCGGCCAAAACGTAATATCTAAAACCGTCCACGCCGATTTCGTCGATCAGATCAAGTGGGTTGACCACGTTGCCCGTAGTCTTCGACATTTTTTCGCCACCAACCAGAAGCCAACCTCCGACTGCCCAGCCTTTTGGTGGCTCTAGACCAGCCGACATCAACATCGCCGGCCAGTAAACGCAATGAAAACGAATTATGTCTTTTCCGATGAAGTGATAGTCGACAGGCCAATTATCGGCAAACTGTTTCTCGTTGGTTCCGTATCCGTGCGCAGTGATGTAATTAGCGAGCGCGTCAAACCAAACATACGCAACATGCGAGTCATCCCACGGCAACTTGATGCCCCACGTCAGAGTTTTCCGACTCACAGAGAAATCGCGCAGGCCCTGCTTGATGAAGCCAGTTACCTCGTTGACGCGATGATCTGGTTTGATCGCATCAGGGTGGTCGGCGTACCACTTCAGCAGTCTTTCTTCGTATCGCGACAGGCGAAAGAAGTAGTTTTCTTCTTCGACATATTCGGCCTTCGTGTTATGGATTTTGCATTTGCCGTTTTCAAGCTCTTCGGGTGTGTAGTAGGCCTCGCATGCAACGCAATAGTGCCCGCGATAAACATCGACTTCAATGTCGCCAGCGTCGTAACACGCTTGCAATAGTTTTTGCACACCAATCTTGTGTCGCTCTTCGGTTGTGCGAATGAAATCGCTGACGTCGATATTCAGGCGATCCCACGCATCTGAAAACAGGGGCGCAATTTTGTCGACAAATTGCATTGGCGAGATACCTTCGGCGTCGGCGAACTGCTGAATCTTCAAACCGTGTTCGTCTGTTCCTGTTAATAGGTGCACATCTTCGCCCGAGAGTTTGTGCCAGCGGCAAACAGCGTCAGCGATGATCGTCGTATACGCGTGACCGAGATGTGGTTTGGCGTTGACATAATAAATAGGTGTCGTCGCCGAGAACTTTTGCACTGATGTCGTCTTTTTAGAAAAAGGATCCCTGAACATCAAACTCTATTCTTTTAGAGCTGAAATAAGCGAGTCATAAATTCCGTTGCTTAAGAAGTTACTACCATCCACAGTCAAGTGTCGCGAATCATAATAAAGACTTGACCCGTTAATGAATTGAGTACACATATTATCTTTACATAAAATTTTCGATGGATCGAATACCGTAACGTTTGAAAAATTGCTTAACAATTTAAATTCTTCTTGAATGATTAGGTCACGGAATTCTGAAAAACGTCTGCTAGCTCGATTTTGCTCTGGCTCTGGGTGCAGCAGTGTGGGGCGTGAGAATCTTGAAACGGGAGGTTGCAAAATGACGACAGTATTTTGTGCCTTTAAATCTCTCTGGAACTTTTCTTCAAGATTCTTGATCCAAAAATTGCGTGCCTCCGTGTAATTTCTCGGCTCTCGTCCCACAGAGTTTGTATTTCCAGGAATTCCATTTTGGGGGTTGGCAGATACATACAAGTCGGACATATTTGCAACTACTAACAACTCGGGCTCGAGATCTTCTATGAGTTTTTCTCTAAAGTCGACGAATTCCAAGCATCCTTTACGAGACAAATTTGGCCTGGCTTGGTAAGGACAAGAGTTTCCGAAAACAACAACAAAGTCTAGGCCTGCTCTTTTGGAAGCAAGATAAACCCCGTCACTAATCGCCCCAGCCGCTGAGTCACCGACAAGCAATACGAGTTTCTTATTTGCGGAGCGAGTTAAATTACATTTTTCGTCTGTGCTAAGTCTTTCATCATTAAATGTGCAACCAATTCGCGTCGCTAAGGATGACTTGCCATTCACGTTTATGTCACCGACCTTTAAGCCGAGGCCAGAGTCAGCGAGCGCACTTAGTCCATATGAAAGCCCAAATGGAATCACCGTGCAAGCAATTCCAAGTTTTAAGGCTCGCATCCCAGTCAGAGAAGGATTTGTGCGAATAGGGGTCTCTAAATATTTTGTTGAAAATTGAGCGATCAATAACGATGCAGCCCCGGCGGTCAGTGGAGCTAATAGAGAAAAATCTGGGTACGCCTTCTTGAAGAATACAATTAGAGGCCAATGCCATAAATACCAAGAGTACGAAACATCTCCGAGTTTCTCAAGTGGTCGCAGTATTCGTATTGATCGATTACGAGTATTTCCGTGGCCAGTATATAAAAGGACTGCGGTTCCGAAAACGGGCAATACAGCAGCAGTGCCGGGAAATGGAGTAAAAGAGTTCAGAGTAAATATTGGCCAAAGAATCATAAAAAGCGCGATTGCTGAGAGAAGTTTTGAAACATGAATGCGTTTGACTAGTGAAACAATAATTGCTGTTACAGATCCAGCCAGCAATTCCCAAAGTCGCCATGGGGTTCCGAAAAATGCAAACCTGGTCGGTAATGGGGTGAATCGATACCCATTAGACAAAAAGTAAGAACCAATGAATGACATAACTCCGATTGAAACGAAGACCATTAATGCGTTTTTTGTATTTAGTGAACAATTAATCTTTCGAAGCCAAAGAATCATAAATGGAAAAAACAGGTAAAACTGTTCTTCGACAGCAAGACTCCAAAGATGCCTAAATGGGTTATCTGTGAGCGCCCAGTAGTTGCTCTGAAAGAAAAAGTAAAAGTTGGTGGAGAAAAAACTCGAAGCTCTCGCGGTTATCGCAATCTCTTGTTGCTCTCCTAAGGGTGACATGAAAAAAATCGATAGCACCATTGTCGCAATAGTTGAAACAGCAAGCGCTGGAAGTAGTCGCCGCACACGTTGCGAGAAGAAATTATCAAGCAATCCGGAATTAAAAGTTTCGCCCTCGCGCATGAGCAACTGGGTAATTACAAAACCTGAGATTGTGAAAAATATATCTACGCCAATAAAGCCACCAGGCATAGAGATGCCCATGTGGTAGATAACTACTATCAGAATTGCAAATCCGCGCAGAATTTGAATATCTTGGCGATAATAAATAGGTGTCGTCGCCGAGAACTTTTGCACGTATATAACTTACAGTTTCAGGCTTGTTGCTAACGGTTGTATTGGCGGATGTGACAGCGTTCGTTAGTTATCGTCGCGAACTTGTAGCGCAAGTTCATAGACATGGCGCTTGGCAACACCAAAGCGAGCCGAAACTCGCGCCGCAGAATCTTTGCGACTCACACCTTTTGCAATCTCGGTCTTGATTGCATCGACCAGTTCTTCGTCGGTCGGCGGAGCTGGTGGTTTGGCTGGTTCAAGAATAATTACATATTCGCCGCGCGGTTCGGTTACAGCCACGAGCATGTTTGCGTCTTGCAGAGTTCCGCGCCAAATCTGTTCGTGAAGTTTTGTAAGTTCTCGCGCCAGCACAACGCGCCGCATTGCGCCACATGCCGTTGTTAAGTCGCTCAATGTTTTTGCGAGTCGATGCGGCGCCTCATAAAGCACGATCGTGCGCGTCTCTGTTGTAGTCATTGCAA
This sequence comes from Ferrithrix thermotolerans DSM 19514, assembly GCA_945860575.1. Classification (GTDB taxonomy): domain Bacteria; phylum Actinomycetota; class Acidimicrobiia; order Acidimicrobiales; family Ilumatobacteraceae; genus BACL27. The sequence goes on along the minus strand of CAMAQQ010000005.1, from coordinate 1,212 downwards.
GTCGATCAGTGCGCTCGGCCCCACTGCGTGGCAAAAAACCCTCAAACACGAATCTTGATGTTGGTAAACCACTTATGACAAGTGCCATTGTTAATGCCGAAGCCCCGGGCGCAGCGGTCACATTGCCCCCGGCTTCAATAACTGCGACAACTAATCTTTCACCTGGGTCACTGATGCCAGGAGTGCCCGCATCTGTGATTAGCGCAACGGATTTGCCCGATGCGACCAAGCCGACAATTTCTTCGCGGGCGTCATATTCGGTGTGTTCGTTGATCACGATAAGTTTTTTGCCAGTTACGCCAAAATGTACGAGAAGTTTTCCAGAGTGTCGCGTGTCTTCGCAGCAAATTACGTCTGCACTCTGCAGCGCTTCTATCGCCCGTTGCGTCATGTCACCAAGGTTGCCGATTGGTGTGGCTACGAGCACCAGCCCACCGCCACTTGTCGCGCTTCGCATATCTTTCGAAGAGTCGCTCATCATGTCAATCTCGTTTCAAGTGTGTGACCGATTACGAGCCCCCAATTTTCGAATGTGCCGGCGCCGGCTTCAAGCACATGACTTGCGGCAAACACGGGCAATGCAACGCGTCGTGGTTTGATCGTCTGAATCTTGATGACCTGCAATTGGGCATCAAGATATGCGACATCAAGAGAGCATTTCACCCCAAATGTGTGTATCCACTTACAAGAGTCGATCAACAACGGCGTTTCAATTTCGCTCTGACCCATCAGACCGCGCCGCCGTGCCGCCGCCGTGTCGGCGATATTCAAACTTGAAAGCACTTGCGCCTGACAGAGTAGCCAACCGGTTTTGAGTGGAGCCGGCTTACTCATCGCTAATTAAGTGTTGTGGCGAATTTCTAGGGTGTCGCCGTCAACCACTTCATAATCTTTGCCTTCAACGCGAATCTTGCCCAGATCTTTGGCTTTGTTCCATGAGCCAATGCTCAAAAGTTCATCCCACGCAATGACATCGGCACGAATAAAACCGCGTTGCAGATCGCTGTGAATCTTGCCCGCACATTCGGGTGCTTTTGCCCCAGCATGAAATGTCCAGGCGCGAGTTTCTTTTTCGCCAGTCGTAAAATAAGTTCGCAAACCAAGTAGGTGATATGCCGAACGCACCATTCGTGGCAAAGCACCTTCGCCCAGGCCGAGTGCTTCAAGCATTTCTTTACGGTCTTTTGGTTCTAACTGCGCGGCTTCGGCTTC
>CAMAQQ010000004.1 GCA_945860575.1 Ferrithrix thermotolerans DSM 19514 | reverse complement strand
ATTAGTTTCTGGCACCGCAGTGAATGCTTGCACCACCGCCGCATCTTTGTCGGAAGGCCCAACGACCGGCACCCAGTTCAAAGTTGCGTCAACGACATTGTCAGGTCTTATTCTTGATGGCTCGCCAGATAATGCTGGCGCTAATTCTGAAATACCGAGATCTAATGCTCGGCGAAAAGCCACAAATGTCGCCACGGTGCAAACAACCCCACACAATTCAATAAATGCCAACGGTTCGATTTCTTGGATGGTCCGCTGATACCAATCATTCGTCAAAGTTGCCGCATGTCGAGCAATTCTGTAAACCGCATCATGCGCGGCACTTGATGCGAAAATTATTTTTAAGTCGTTCGCTGGGACGGTTGAAGCCGAAACCCACGGTGGCGAAGGATCAACTTGCCTGGTTGCCAACATCGCCGTAAGTGCGAGTTCGCGTCTTTGTGCGCCCGACCACCAAGTGCCAGGTTTCGAAAGCGCCGACCAAGCTTGTTCGTGCGCAAAAACTAAATCTGCGCGAACATCGCTGATCGAAACAGTTATCACTCTCATTACCTGCTTACATTTGAGATTACATTAGAAGCATCTAAAACTTATTCTAAAAAATGGCGGAAGGGGTGGGATTTGAACCCACGGTGGGCCTAAACCCACGACGGTGTTCGAGACCGTTCCATTCGTCCGCTCTGGCACCCTTCCGTGTTCAAGGCTACCGCCGAGTGCTAATTAGTTTTTGTGTCGCGCAAACTTTTAAATAACTCGGTCAAAACTTCTGCGCATTGAGTTGCTAAAACACCATGAACAACTTTTGGATGATGACTCAGTCGAGGATCAGTTGCGATGTTGTACAGGCTGCCAAACGCACCGGCTTTTAGATCGGCGGCGCCAAACACAACAGTACTGATTCGCGAATTGACAAGAGCGCCAGCGCACATCGTGCACGGCTCGAGTGTCACCACGAGTGTGCACTCTTCGAGTCGCCATCGTCCTAATAAATTTGCTGCATCACGCAAAGCCAAAATTTCAGCGTGCGCTGTCGGGTCGTTGTGAAGTTCGCGCTCGTTGTGCCGCGACGCGATAATCACATCATTATGAATCACGATCGCGCCAACTGGCACATCATCGTGCGCGAGCGCGAGCCGTGCTTCAGCCAGCGCAAAATTCATCGCATCATCGTTGGTGATCATGGCGGAGGGGGTGGGATTCGAACCCACGGAGACTTGCGCCTCACACGCTTTCCAAGCGTGCCGATTCGGCCGCTCTCGCACCCCTCCAAATCGCCCAAACAATGTGAACTGTTCGGCGTTGGCAGGCTATCTGAGCACTGCTGTAACGATTAACTAGCACGATTAGCGAGTTGATCAACGAAATGCAGATTAGAGAATGCAGATATCGTTAAGCAACCGTTTCCGTCGAGTGAGGTGGCGGCCGGGTCCTGTGCAACGAGTGCCCGAGAATCAGGTCAGAGCCGGAAGGCAGCAGCCTTCATCGGAGCCATTCGAGTGCCGCAGATCGCCTGGTCGTCACTTCAGTCGGCGGAAACGATAAACGTTTGGAAACAAATCTGACTTCAGCATCGACAGCCATTCCAGAAGTTTCAGTGTTGATGACTTGTTACAACGCCGCGTCAACGATTCACCAAAGTGTGAACAGCATCATCGGCCAAACTTTCACCAACTGGGAACTTGTCGTAGTTGATAATTGCTCGACTGACGACTCTTTGTCCATCGTGCGAGGAATGAACGATACTCGCATCCGAGTTATCGCACTCGACAAAAATCATGGCCGAACACCAGCACTGGCGATTGCACTAGATCATGCTCGGGCAGAATTTGTCGCGATTCTTGACGCCGACGACATTTCGAGCCCAGGTCGCTTGCAACAGCAATTTGACTTTCTGACCAGCAACAAAAATATCGTTGCCATTGGAAGTTGGTATCGCAATATCGATCAACATGGAAACCTGATAAACGAAGTAAAAACGCCAACTACGAGTGTCGATGTCATACGACAAATGGCCTCAGATAACCCAATTGTTAATTCGTCGGCAATGTTCAGAGCCGAAAGCGCCCGTGCAGTTGGTGGCTATAACCAGAAATATCTATACGCACAAGATTTCGCACTCTGGCTTGCTCTAGCACATGTTGGCGAGTTCGCGATTCTGCCAAAATTTCTGACCGATATTCGTCGAGTTTCAACATCGTTGTCGACAACTCGAAGTAACAGCTTTATTCTTGCAAAAGATTACTACGAGTTATTTACTGAGGCACAGAAATTAGAAATATTAAGGCTAATTGACAAAATAAAGGGTCGCCGTACAGTTGGTTTGTCTGGTCTGCTGTATGCGTGGCGATCACTGCAAGCACGGAAAGTCATTCGTGCATTTGGTCTTTTGATTCAAAACTTCTGGGCGATTCCTTTGGTTGCGTTCAAGTTATTGCGAAAGGGTTTTAATTCGCTCAAGTCGATCTAGCAAATGTCTCGCCCCGAATTTTTCTAGCATCCCGGCGAATTCTGGTTTGACACCAGACCACTTCCAACTATCTACTGAACCGACAGGAACATCTTGCACCAATGTGGCAAGGGTACGAAACAGTTCTGCATCTTTGCGTTGAGTTCGAAGTGTCGTCGCAAGTTTTTCTGCACTACGCAGAGTCGCTAATCCATCAAGTTTCCATTGCTCGTGATCATCAGGTATCGCATCAAGCGTTATATACCGAGCAAGCACAGTTGATGCGCTCTTGGCACCCCAGCCAGGCAACCCAGGAAACCCATCAGCAGTATCACCGACAAGGGCTAAATAATCGGCGATTGATTCGGGACCAATGCCGAACTTTTCTCGAACAGCGGTTTCATCCAGCACGATATTGTTGCGCCGGTCAACTTGAACGACTCTTCTGCCACTTACGCACTGACCTAAATCTTTGTCGGGTGTCAAGATGCGCACTTGGTGTACCCGATGGTCATCGCACGCCACAACCACACCAGAAGCCAAAGCATCGTCTGCTTCGTATTTCTCCATTGCCCAAACCGTTACTCCCATCGCTCGCAACGCATCTTCAACTATTGGTATCTGCTCGAGTAAAACCGGCTCCATTCCTTCGCTCGTTTTATATCCGCTATAGAGTTCGTTGCGAAAACTTTCAATCACATGATCAGTCGCTACTGCAATATGTGTTGCACCCTCAGCAAGAAGTTGCAAGGTTGAAGACAAAATACCGATAGTCGCTGCGAATGGCGGCGGTTCTTTATCGCGAATCGCCGAGCCATAGTGCTGTCGATACATTTCATAAGTGCCGTCAATCAGATGAACTTGCATCTCACCAACCTAGGCGACTATCTAACCAAGGCGAAGGGCTCAACTAGCCGACTAGCTAAAAACACTCGGCAACGCATCGCCAAAAAATACGCAGATGAGTGTTCCGAGCGCGAGATATGGACCAAAAGCTAGCCTGTGTTTTAACGACCCGCGCCCAACAGCAATCAAACTCACACCGACCACACTGGCGCCGATACAAGCAAGAAAAATTGCCCATATCGCCTCGTTGTACCCGAGAAAACCCAAGTGCCAACCGAGAACTGGCGCGAGCCGCACGTCTCCGTCACCCAGCCCACCTAGCGTTATTTTATTGATTGCAGCAAACAAACAATAACTGACAACTGCGCAAATCAACGCCGCAACTACTGAGTCATAACTATTTGCCCAAATTTCGCTGATCAACAAAAACATGACTCCAGTTACGCCCATCAAATGCGTGATGCTTCGAACCAAACGATGCGTCAGGGCATCAATCATCGTTTGCAAAATTAATCCAAAACATAAAATTGCATAACAAACTTGAAGATCCCAACTTGAAAATCGCGCGCGAATTAAAGACAAAAAAATCGCGCCCAATACCGCGCCAAAAGCGGAAAGTTTTATTGGCGAGACAACTACCTGCGAATCAATTTCAACTATAAATTTTTTGGCACTCACGCCTACTAGCGCACCAACTACAGCGCCGACGAAAATCGTCAGCATAAAAATCACGGCTTGGGTTTTATTCTTGGACTAACTCAATTAGCGTGCCGAAACTTCCTTTTGGATGGACAAACGCAACTGTTGTGCCGCGCGAACCTTTGCGCGGTGCACTGTCAATCGGTTTTGCACCGGCATCAATCATCGACTGCAATGCCTGCGCGCAGTTGGCGACACGATAACCAATGTGATGCAAACCTTCACCGCGCTTTTCAAGAGATTTTGCAACCGGCGAATCCGGCCGAGTTGGCGTCAATAACTGCACATAACTCTCTGCAACTTTCAGCAACGCCTCTTCGACCCCATCTTGCTCAACAATTTCGCGATGGGCAACCGTTGCCCCAAATGCTCGCTTGTAGTAATCAATCGCGGCATCAAGATCGTGAACCGCAATCGCCACATGATCAATCTCGGTTAATAACATTTCTGTTGAACTAGTCATTTCGCTAATCTCACTCGTCTCACTCGTCTCGCTCGGTGCAATCTATTTCGCTCGTCTGAATACAGTGAACTTGTCTTCACCAATTTTTGCACGCAGTTCGTGATCGGTAATACCCAAACCCTCTTCTGGGGCAAGACACAACACACCAAGTTTGCCTTCATGCAAGTTTTTATGCACCTGGTAAGCCGCTGAGCCAGTTTCTTCAAGAGAAAAAACTTGGGAAATCACCGGATGAATCATGCCCTTGCTAATCAACCGATTTGCGTCCCATGCTTCGCGATAATTCGCAAAGTGCGAGCCGACTAGACGCTTCAAGCGCATCCAAAAGTGGCGATTGTCAAACTCCAACATAAAACCACTGGTTGCAGCACACGTAACAACAGTTCCGCCGCGCTTGACGACATACATTGACGCCCCAAATGTTGATCGACCTGGGTGTTCAAAAACAATATCCGGGTCTTCGCCAACAAGTCCGCGAATGTCCTTGCCGAGGCGACGCCACTCGCTTTCGTTGTGCGTATTGTCATCATTCCAAAACTTATAGTTTGCGGTTTTGCGGTCAATCACTGCGTGACACCCGAGTTCGTGGAGAATTTTTGCTTTTTCAGGCGAACTCACAACACCAACAGGTATTCCTCCACCATTGAGAACATATTGCACTGCGTATGCGCCAATGCCGCCTGTTGCGCCCCAAATCAAAACGACATCACCTTGTTTCATCGCCGCACCATTTTTCGAAACAAGCATGCGATAACTCGTGCTGTTACACAACGCATTAACCGCCGATTCTTCCCACGAAAGATGTTTTGGTTTTGGCATCAACTGGTTTGCCTTGAGTACCGCGAGTTCTGCCAGCCCGCCGAAGTTTGTTTCGTAGCCCCAGATTCGTTGATTAGTTGCCATCATCGAGTCATCATGTGCCGACGGGTCTTGATCGTCCAGGTGATTGCAATGCGCAGTGACTTTGTCGCCGGGCTTCCAGTTGCGCACCGCGGTGCCAACTCGCAACACGACACCAGCGGCGTCACTACCAAGAACGTGATAATCCAAATCGTGTCGCTTGGCCCACTGGCTTTCACGTGCAAGTCGAGCGAGTGCGCCAAAGGTGCTGACGGGTTCAAAAATGGCGCTCCACACTGTGTTGAAATTGATACTGCTGGCCATCACTGCGACTAGACATTCGTCTGGCGCAAGTTCTGGAGTTGGCACCTGCCCGATGTGCACGGTTTTTCTTGGATCTTTATCTTTTGACGCAACCCCTGCAAAAATAGTCTCTTCTGATTTTAAAATATGTGCCGCGCGATAGGTCGCGGGAATTTTCAAATTAGCGAATGTCTCGCTATCAGCATCGTCCATTATCGCTTTTAAGATTTCCTGCATGTATTGAGATTACTAAGCGAAATAGCAGAAATATAAACCTGAGAGTCATTTCAAATGAAAAAACTGACCCATTGGGCTCTACTCTTGACTAACACAATGAGAACGACACATTAAAGGGAGTCGCCATGCCTGGTTCATACATAGTTGCGGGAGCAAGAACACCAATCGGAAAGATGAGTGGAGCATTGGCTTCTTTTAGCGCAGCAGAACTAGGAGGTTTCGCAATTGCCGAAGCATTGCGTCGCGCAGGTGTTGCACCGCACGAAGTTGAACATGTAATCATGGGCCAAGTTCTAACTGCAGGTCAAGGTCAAGTGCCTTCACGACAAGCAGCAGTAAAAGCTGGGATCCCAATGAATGTGCCAAGTATCAATATCAACAAAGTTTGTTTGTCTGGCTTGAATTCGATTTATCTTGCAGATCAAATGATTTCAAATGGTGACGCTGACATCGTTATCGCGGGTGGCATGGAGAGCATGACGAATTCGCCGTATCTTGCGATGGGTGCGCGCAGCGGTTTTCGTTTTGGTGATGTTCAATTACTTGATGCAATTCAGCGCGACGGTTTATGGTGTGCGTTCGATGCATGCCTGATGGGACTGGGCACCGAGCGATACGCGGCCGGCGACATTAGCCGTGATGCACAAGATGATCTGGCGATGAAGAGCAATCAGCGCGCCGCGGCAGCAATTGCAGCCGGCAGACTTGCCGACGAAATTGTTTCAATTTCGATTCCTCAACGCAAAGGTGATCCTGTTGTGATTAGTGACGACGAAGGTGTGCGCGCGTCAACCACAATGGAGTCACTTGCAACACTTAAGCCAGCGTTTGATAAAAATGGCACGGTCACCGCAGGCAACGCCAGCCAGATCAGTGATGCTGGTTCGGCGATCGTGATGATGTCAAAACGCGCTGCCGAAAAACGTGGCGTCAAACCGCTTGGTGAGTTCGTCAGTTACGGAATGGTCGCAGGCCCCGACAACGCATCGTTGTTGCATCAACCAAGTCGCAGCATTCTTAAAGCCCTCGAACGCGTTGGCAAAAAAGTATCTGATGTTGACTTGTTTGAAATCAATGAAGCATTTGCGGCAGTTGGCATTTCATCAATGCGCGAACTAAAAATTTCAGATGAAATCGTCAATGTCAACGGTGGCGCAATTGCACTCGGTCACCCAATTGGTATGAGCGGCAATCGTTTGGCATTGACTCTGCTGCACGAATTGAAACGGCGTGGCGGCGGTCTTGGTGCTGCTGCGTTGTGTGGCGGCGGCGGTCAGGGTGATGCGCTGATTGTTCGTGCTAGCTAGCAAATTAATTAGCTAGCTCATTAGCCCGAGACTTCGCGCCGACCTTCAAGTGCGCGACCAAGAGTGAGTTCGTCGGCGTACTCTAAATCACCACCAACTGGCAGCCCACTGGCGATTCGCGTAACTTTTACTCCGAGTGGCTTCAAAATTCGCGCCAAATACATTGAAGTCACATCGCCTTCGGTATTTGGGTTCATGCACAAAATAACTTCTTTGACGCTTTCAGGTTCGATTCGAACCAATAGTTCACGAATTTTAAGTTGCTCCGGGCCAACACCGTCAAGTGGATTAATTGCACCAAGCAAGACGTGATATCGCCCACGAAACTCACCGGTTTTTTCTATCGCAACTACATCGCGTGATTCCTCAACGACGCAGATTGTTGTCGAGTCACGACGATCATCACTACAGAAGTGACAAAGAGTAGTTTCTGCGAAATTGGAACATCGTTCGCAGAAACGCACGGTTGCTTTTGCTTTGGTGATCGCATCTGAAAGATGTTCAACATCTCGATCATCACTTTTTATCAGGTGAAACGCGATTCGCTGCGCCGATTTTGGGCCGATGCCGGGCAGCCGAGAGAGCGCATCGATAAGCGCCTGCATCGGTTGCGTATACGCCGAAACCACTAATGCCTACTTTTTATCGTCAATTATTCGCGAACCCGGAAACGATTTTGCCAAATCATCAAACGGAGATGAGCGAGTGCCCTTTGGTACTTTTGTTGTCTCAGATAAATCAACAGGCTCTTCTATTTCTTCATCAATTAATTCGGTTGAACTTTGTTTGATGTTTCGGCCACGCTTTGACTCGCCCACGACGAAGTTTAAATCGATTTTTTTTCCGGCGATCGTCTTGAGCGACATTGATATTGCCTCAAGATGTTCTTTTGACTTTGCGATATGCACATCACTCGGCGCCAACAATGTGATTATCCCATCTCGGCTGTCAGTTAAGTTCATAGCGCTATACAGCGCGCGAACCATTGGCTTTTGCGCAGCGACGACATCGGGCCAACGCCGTTTAAGTTCTTCATCGCTCAAAACTGCAGTTGACTCAAGTTTTTGGTCAGGCACGACATCTGGCACGCTCGCCAAAGTGCTCGCAGGTTTGGAAGCCGGCGCCGCAACGGACGCGATATTCGGCACCACCACAAGTGGAGTCGCCCGTCCGCCTAATTTTGCGCGACCAGTATTTGAATCAACCAAAACTGGTCTCGTGATCGGCCCAGTTGGGTCTCGATTAGCCACAACCCCCGCTTCTAGTCGTTCGATTCGCGACATCAAAGCAGCAATATCAGTACTTGAGTTTTGCCGCGTGAGCTTTACCAATGAAACTTCAAGCAACAATCGCGCATCTGGTGCGTGCCGAATTTCAATCAACACTTCTCCAAGAACCTCAATCGCACGAACGACGCTACTTGCACCCATACGACGAGCCTGGTCACCCACTATTTCGGCGCGTTCTTTGGGCAGTTGAACAAGTTCTGGCGCCATCAACGATAAAAACAAATCGCGTAAGTTTCTCACGATGTCTTCGGTAAGTGCGCGTGGGTCGGCACCAAATTGTACTGATGCACCAACAGCAGCCAGAGCGCGACCGGGGTCGTGATCAATAAATGCTTCAATAAATTCGTCGAGAGAAATCTGCTCATCAACTTCGCCACCAGAAGCGACCGCGAGTTCAAGTGCTGAGAGCGTGTCGCGCACAGAACCACCACCAAGTTTCACGACGCGATCAATCGCATCGTCACTAATTGTCAGTTTTGCGTCGGCGACGACCCATTTGACATGATCTTTTAATTCTTGCATCGGCAAAAGATGAAACTGCAAATGTTGCGTGCGGCTACGAATCGTTTCGCTGACTTTTTGCGGGTCGGTAGTTGCCAACACAAACACAACATGTTCAGGTGGCTCTTCAAGAGTTTTCAATAATGCCGCTTCGGCGGGTTTCGAAAGCATGTGAACTTCGTCAAGAATAAAAACACGATGTCGACCCGGGTTTCCGAGTGCCGCACGTTCGATTAGATCGCGCATATTGTCGACACCGTTGTTACTTGCAGCATCCAATTCAAGTACGTCGTAACTTGAACCAACATCTATCGAAACACACGAATTACATTTTCCGCATGGCTCACCATCTTTTAGTTTTTCGCAATTTAGTACTTTGGCTAAAATTCGCGCAGTAGATGTCTTGCCCGTTCCACGAGGCCCAGAAAATAAATATGCCTGACCTTCCCGATTATTAATCACCGCATTGCGCAGAGCGCGCACGACATGGTCTTGACCTTTCAGCTCGTCAAAGCGGCGTGGTCTATATCGTCGATAGAGGGATTGCGTTGCCATTTCGTAGCGAGCCTACCTATCGGGTGCTTCATGCTTGAACAGGGGCTGAAATTAGTAATCTATATATATGTCTAGGGGAATGACCGAATCGCCAGGGCGTAAACGGCTGGCAACGGTTGTTTTTGGGGCGTTGGCTCTCATTTGTGGATTAGGGGCAACCCAGGCTGGCGCAACCTACGCCCCACAGACTGCTTCTGGCACGAACATCTTGACCTCATCAAATCCTGCGGCAAACCAAGTGGTATCAATGCCGCCAACACAATTGCAACTCATTTTTAGAGACCCGCTGACATCAGCTGATGTAGCCGCCAACATGGGATTATCGCTCGCCTGCAATGGCAGTCCAGTTGGTCTTGGTCAAGCGCAATTAGGCACAGACTTTAAAACCGTTTCGACCGCATTGACCCAAATTCCACCAGCAGGACTTTGCGTAGTCAGTTGGTCTCTACCAGATTTCAGCAGCGGATCATTTAATTTCACTTCAGCCGTCGCGATTCAAACCACGATTGCTGGCGCCACCGGTCTAGTTATCACTACTGACACGACCACTCCAATATTGATTGGCGAAACAATCGGCGAGCAGAAATCTCCACCGCGAGTAGGTGGCGTAATCGGCTTGTTGCGAATTCTCGAATATCTTTTTATGACCGCAATATTTGGCGGGCTTGCTCTGGTAATTACTGCTTGGCCCGAAGGTCCAACTTATGGGGTGATGATTCGCTACATCCGGCTTTCGTGGATTGCCTGTGTCGCCACGATCTATTTGATTCTCACACTCACGACGATGCAGCAAACTTCACAAAACTTTTTATCTTCCTTAAATCCATTTGAGTGGTTGAGTTCTCTGACATCAGGCAGTGGCATCGTATTAATATTTCGTTTTGCCCTGGTCGTTTCATGTGGATGGGTTGCGTTATTTCCAGAACGCGCCAACGACCCTTCTTCACAATTGCCGGCGACGATTTTATTGGTGCTGATGATTGCGACCCTCGGTTTTAGTCGGCTGGGTCAAGATGTCGCAATTTTCACATACATCCTCGGTGCTGTCCACGGGCTATCTGTGGCCTATTGGATCGGTGGATTGATGTTGCTTTCGCGAGTCATTCTGATTGGGCCTGGCGGAGACGACCTGGTCGGTGCCGTCTTGACATTTTCGAAACACTCAGTGCTCGCGTTCGGGGTCACCTTGTTTACTGGTTTTTTACAGATTTATCTTCTTGATAGTACGTCAATTTTAGGTAGTGCTCACGGTCGGCTCGGAGTTTTGAAGATAATCATCACAGCAGTGATGATTTTTATCGTATTCGCGTTCAAAAAATTCGTTCATCAAATTTTCGCAGACAATAATCATCTCACTCGAAAACTGGCGTGGCGTCTTAGACGTGCCGTGACAGTTGAACTTGGTTTCGCTGTTTTGGCATTAACAATTACTTCGTGGATGGTTTCGACTCAGCCTCCAAAAGCCGTCGCCCAACTCAGTGCGCCAACTGCGACATACGCATTTAGAGAAGAACTTCGCAACGATCGATTTCGTGTCGTGATCTCATTGACGCCCGGCTTGACAGGCATTAATGCAATGCGCATTGAACTCATCGAACCGCGACGAATCAATAATTTCACGGTCAAGCTAATTCCACAAGCAATCGGCTACAGCGGCATTCAAATTAATGTTCCGCTTACTCGTCAAGGTGCGGCAATTATCTCGGGTGACGGCACATTTATTCTCAATGTTCCGGGCATCTGGAATATTGAGATATCTGGCACGACGACAACTGGCGAACTAGAAAAACTAGCCACAACAATTGCGATTCCAGAAGCGCCTACATTACCAACAGCAACCACCCTGCCGTCGGTAGTCACGCTGCCAACAGCAACTACATTGCCATCGGTAATCACACTGCCAACAGCAACAACAACCGTCGGTGGTTGATGTTCAGAAGCATTCAGTTGCTCAGCGATTTGAGTAAGTGGCAGTATCGTTTACTCAATGGCTAGCAACTCAATGGACGACAAACTTGCCGACCTCAAGGCCCGCAAACTCGCGGCATTCACTGCTGGCTCACCGCGCTCAATTGAGCGACAGCACGAAAAGGGCAAACTTCTCGCTCGCGAACGAATTGAAATTCTGCTTGACGAAGGAAGTTTTCATGAACTGGATCTCCTTGCTCGCCACCGTGCACAGGCTGCTGGTCTCGAAGAACACCCGTATACCGATGGCGTAATCACCGGATGGGGAACAATTGATGGTCGAAAAATTTTCGTATTCAGTCAAGACTTCACCGTGTTTGGCGGTGCACTCGGCGAAGTTTTCGCCGAAAAGATTCACAAGTTGATGGATCTCGCACTCAAAGTTGGTGCACCGTTGATTGGTCTGAACGATGGTGCCGGTGCGCGCATTCAAGAGGGAGTTGTTTCTCTCGCTAGTTACGGCGGTATTTTTCATCGCAATGTGCAGTCGTCGGGTGTGATTCCGCAGATCAGCGTCGTTCTCGGACCTTGTGCCGGCGGCGCCGTTTACTCACCAGCGATGACCGACTTTATTTTTATGGTTCGCGAAACGAGCCACATGTTCATCACCGGGCCAGATGTTGTAAAGACGGTGACGGGCGAAGATGTGACGCTTGAAGAACTAGGTGGCGCAATGAGTCACGCATCAAAAAGTGGTGTTGCAACTTTTGTTTCGGCAGACGAAAAAGCCTGTCTCGAAGATGTGCGCTATCTGCTCAGTTTTTTGCCGCAAAACAACATGGCCGAAGCGCCTTCAATTGCGCCAACCGACGATCCAATGCGTCAGTGCGATTCGTTGCGCACAATTTTGCCTGCGTCTGCTAATCAGCCTTACGACATGAAGAAAGTGATTGCAGAAGTTGTCGACGACGGAGAATTCTTTGAATACTTTCCACATTGGGCAAAGAGCATCGTATGTGGCTTCTCACGCCTGGACGGCAAGACAGTCGGCATCGTCGGCAATCAGCCGATGGTTTTGGCGGGCGTGCTCGATATTGAGTCAAGCGAGAAAGCAGCGCGATTCGTGCGCACATGCGACGCGTTTAATATTCCGTTGGTTACTTTCGTCGATGTTCCGGGTTTCTTGCCTGGCGTCGACCAAGAATACGGCGGCATCATTCGCCACGGCGCCAAATTGCTCTATGCGTATTGTGAGGCCACAGTGCCACGAATTCAAGTCATCACTCGCAAAGCATATGGTGGCGCATATGTAGTGATGAATTCAAAATCAATCGGCGCCGACCTGGCATACGCATGGCCAACTGCCGAACTTGCCGTGATGGGGCCACAAGGCGCGGTAGAAATTGTTTATCGCCGAGAGTTACAGCAGGCGGCAAACCCCGCCGAGCGTCGTAAAGAACTCGTTGCTGAATACGGCGCAAAATATGCAAACCCATATGCCGCTGCCGAACGTGGATACATCGACGATGTGATTGACCCGGCAGAAACACGCAGCAAACTTATTAGCGGATTAAAAATGTTGCAATCAAAACGCGAGGAGTTACCGCACCGCAAACACGGCAACATGCCATTGTGACGATTCAAAATTCAGTTTCGCCTTCACCATCAGCAGATGAGGCGGTCGCAATTAGTACGGCACTCGACTTGTTGTGGCCAAAGCCGCAACCAAACACGTCGACAACTGTGCAAACATCTTGGCGGTTCAGTGGTCGCTCATGGACAAATTCGACAATCGCTCGCCGTAACCGACCTAACTAATTAAATTTAAAATGCCGGCGCCGCTAAAAGATTTGCGGGTTATTGACTTATCAACAGTTTTAGCCGGACCGAATTGCGCAAGATATTTCGCCGACTTCGGCGCGGATGTAATCAAGATTGAAAAACCAGGCGTTGGTGACAGCCTGCGCGGTATGGCGTGGCGCGATCCGCGCGATGGCACGGGTTTGTGGTGGAAGTTGGTCAACCGCAATAAGCGAAATATCGCACTTGACTTGAAACTCGACAGCGATCGCATAGTTTTTCTTAACCTAATCGATGAGGCTGATGTTCTCGTCGAGAATTTTCGACCAGGCACTCTTGAGCGACTCGGCGTCGGTCCCGATGTTTTGTTGCAACGAAATTCAAAACTTGTGATCACTCGCGTTTCAGGTTTTGGTCAAACTGGCCCATACAAAGATCGACCAGGTTTTGCATCAATTGCCGAGTCAATGTCTGGTCTGGCATCAATCAGTGGCGACCCTGATGGCCCGCCAATGTTGCCGCCGATCGCTTTGACTGATGAAGTCACTGGAGTCGTTGCAGCTTTTGCAACAATGGTCGCGCTGCACAGCAACGTCGGGCAAGTAGTCGACGTAAACCTTCTCGAGACAATGTTTCAAATAATGGGGCCTTTGATTTCGTTGTTCGCCTTGACTGGCCAAGAGCAACCTCGACTCGGTTCGCAATTGCCATATACGGTGCCGCGCGGTGTCTATCAATGCAACGATAAAAAGTGGGTCGGCGTTTCAGCAAGTTCAGACACGGTTGCAGCGCGAGTTATGGAAGTTTTAGGATTTGCGGGAGACGAAAGGTTTTTGACTTTTTCGAGTCGAGTTGAGAATCGCGCGGTGTTGCACGACTTGATGACTAAATATTGCGCGAGTCGCGACAGCGAGGTGGTTCTGAAAGTTTTCACCGATGCTCAGGCAGCGATCGGTCCGGTGCTGTCAATGGCAGATATCGCCGTTGATCCGCACTTTGCGGCGCGCCAAGCAATCAAAGTCGTTGGTGCGACACCGATGCAAGGTTTACTCGCCTCGTTGTCGGGTACACCTGGCGAACTACGGTGGGAAGGTCGCGCGCTAGACGCCGATGGCGAAGAGATTCGAAAAAATCTCTGGAAGAAATAACAGAAAGCAGAATCTTTTGAAAAGTTGGTCGAGGGGTGCCAAGGTTCTTGCGCTCACATCTGTGGGCATCATGCTTGTTTCGCTTGACATCAGCATCGTCAATGTCGCATTCGGTGCGTTTGTCACCGAGTGGCCCGAGAACCGTCGGACTCTGACTTGGATTTTCTCGGCATACAACATTGCGTATGCCGCCGGTCTTTTGACTGCGGGTCGACTCGCCGATGCGTTCGGTCGCAAGCGGGCGTTTCTCTCGGGCTTAATGATTTTTATGCTCGGCTCAATTCTCTGTGCTATTTCGCCGACTGCGATCTTCATGGTTATCGCAAGAGTCATTCAGGCAGTTGGCGGAGCAATACTCACACCTGCATCGTTGGCGCTCGTGTTACCCGAGTTTGCAATTGAAAAACGCTCGGCCGCAATCGGAGTCTGGGGAGCAGTTGGCGGATTGTCGGCAGCCAGTGGTCCGATGATCGGTGGAGTTCTGGTCGACAACTTCGGCTGGCACTCGGTGTTCTTGGTGAACGTACCGTTTTGCTTATTGGCATTTGCAATTGGCACAAAATTGCTGCGCGAATCGCGCGATGAGACCGCGCCGCGCACGGTTGATTATTTTGGTGCGCTAGTTGTAGTGCTCGGCGTTGGGTTGCTCACCCTGATGATTGTGCAAAGCGACGAATGGGGATGGGTTTCAAATCGATCGCTCGCAATTTTTGCTATTTCATTTTTATTAATTGGTGTTTTTGTTTGGCGATGCAACAAAGTTGCGCACCCCGTACTCGATTTACGTTTGTTTAAATTGCCTTTCGTCACCGCAGCAGCAATTGGTGGTTTCGCTTTTTCAATGGGATTCTTTGCAATGATTTTCATCAACACTCAATGGTTGCAAGTTGTATGGGGCTACAGCCCTTCTTTGTCGGGTCTTGCTGGCTCACCTGGTCCGTTGGCTGCGGCAATTGTCGCTGCGCCTGCGGGCAAACTCGCCAATCGCATCGGGCACGGCAAAGTAGTCGCGACAGGTGCATTGACCATGTCAATTGGCATTGGGTGGATGAACTATTACATCTCACCTGAAATTCACTATTGGGATTTTTACTTTCCAACAATGGTCTTTATCGGCATCGGAGTAGGTCTTTGCATCTCGACAATTTCTAGTTCGGCAACTGCATTTTTGCCCCAACCAAAATTTGCAATGGGCTCGGCACTTAACAACACTGCCCGGCAAGTGGGCGCTGCGCTTGGTATTGCTCTAGTTAGTTCGATGCTCGTTGCCGCAGCAAAAACCGACGACCCCACGCGTGGCTTTCATACGGCATGGACACTTATGAGTGGCGTAATTTTGCTTTCAGGTGTGGCAATGTTGACATTGTTTCGCAGGCCAACTGCCGACCAACTCGCCCAAGCAATTTAGTTCTGCTTAAAAACGCCGTCACTTTTTAAATTACGAATTCCTAGTCACGCCAACTGGGCAAGTGACGCCCGTTCCGCCAATGCCGCAATAGCCACTCGGGTTCTTGGCTAGATATTGCTGATGATTATCTTCGGCATAATAAAACTCAGCTGAATCTTTGATCTCGGTTGTGATCTTGCCGAAGCCTGCTTGTGTCAGCCGTTGCTGAAACAAATCGCGAGTGGCTATTGCGGCATCTTTTTGATCCGCATTGGTGAAATAAATTGCACTCCGATATTGCGTGCCAAAATCATTACCTTGACGCATGCCTTGTGTCGGGTCGTGCGACTCCCAAAACACTTGCAACAACTTCTCGTACGAAATTTTTATTGGGTCAAAAACCACCAGCACAACTTCAGCGTGCATCGTGTCACCATTGCAAACTTCGCGGTAACTCGGATCTTTGGTAGTACCACCGCTGTAACCGACCGCCGTTGAATAGACCCCGTCTAACTGCCAAAATTTACGCTCAGCACCCCAAAAACAGCCGAGACCAAAAATGGCGGTCTGCGACAAGTCTGGCCACGGTTCAACCATTGAATTACCAAGGACAAAGTGCGAAGTGCTCATAGCGTAATGATATTGGAAACTCATGTCGCGCAATGAACTCGAACCCCGTCTTTTTTTAGCGTCAGATATTGACGCTGCACTTGAGTTAAATAATCTCAACGCACCAGCCGTTGGAGAAATTGACCGCACTCAACTTGAATTTCTGATTGAACACTCGCTTTATTCGTTTGCAATCGGCAATAGTGCACTGCACGCATTCTGCATCACATTCGCCCCTGGAGCACCATACACGAGCGTCAACTATCAATGGTTCTCACAAAAATACACAGACTTTGTTTACTTAGACCGCATTGTCGTAAGTGAGCAAATGCGCGATAAATCGCTCGGCGCAAAACTCTATGCGGCAGTTGAAAAGCGAATGCTCAAAGATCGTTGTGCGCCCTTGCTGACTTGTGAGGTGAACTTAAACCCACCGAATCTTGGTTCGATTCGTTTTCATAATCGCATCGGCTTTCGCGAAGTGGGACAACAGGACTCAAAACCAGGCCTCACCGTAAGTTTGCTAGCCAAGAAAATTTCATGATTGTAAAGCTTTTAAAGAAAAAACCAGGCACTGAGGTTTTGCTATGGGTTGCAATATGTTTTATCGCTATTGCCAAATTCGCTTCAATTTCACATAGTCGGACATTTCAATATGACGAGTGGAACTTCGTTTTGAACCGATGGCAGTTCAACCCAGACACTTTTCTTCAACCGCACAATAGCCATTTCTCAATTTTTCCAGCAACGATTTTCTGGATACTCCTACAAATCGCCGGGCTAAATCACTATGGCGTCTACCAATTGGCGGGCTATTTCGCTCATATTTTCGTCGCATCAGTTTTAGCAATTTTAGTTGCGAAGAAACTTGGCAAGATTGCGGCGATCACCCTAGGTACTTTAATTCTTTTTCTAGGTGCAGGTGCTGAAAATATTCTTTGGCCATTTCAAATCGGCGCAATGTCAAGCCTTGTCGGTTATCTATTGGCAATTTACTTTCTCGATAGAGACACAAATAAGAATCGACTTTGGGCAATGTTTGCGCTGCTATTTTCTCTCGGTAGTGCTGGCTTTGGTATTGCCGCAGTAGCTGGAGTAGCAGTTGAGATAATAACTTCCAAGAGAGTCATCAAGTCGTGGTGGGTCGTAATTGCGCCAACTGCATTGTGGCTAATTTGGTATTCTCAATACGGCGTAAGTGATCTTAAAGCTGAAAATTTCAGTGGCGCTTTACGCTACACCAATGAATCATTCGCAGGTACCTTAAGTGCGATCTTTGGTCTTTCGCTTGGCTGGGGTTTTATTCTCGAAATATTTTTTATTTCAACAATTATTTATTTGAGTTATTTTAAAAAATTGGTTACGCCAAGGTCAGTCGGTTTGCTGACTGTATTGTTTATAAATTGGTTTTTTACTGCACTATCCAGAGCGCAATTTTGGGCTCCACAGTCAAGCCGATACATCTACTTATCAGTTCCAATTTTAATTTTGGTTTGCGTCGAGTTTTCAAAAAGTTTCAATCGACCCCAACTAAATGTTGCCGTAGTTATAATTTCGATTTGGTCAATCACTGCAGGTTGGGCACATCTTGAGTCACACGCAAGTTGGCTTAGAGACTGGTCATCTAATGTCCGCGCTGAATTGAGTGTTCTTGAGTCACGGCGTGGTTTTGTTGATCCCGACTATCAACCCGACCCAATTCGCGCCCCAGATATCGTGGCCAATAGATACTTTTCTGCTCTGCGCGCACTCAAGTCATCTCCCGCGCTAGACATCGCCATGCTTCGCACATCATCTGCAGCCACTCGCTTTGAAGTCGATCGTGTTCTGCTTGAGACCGAAGTTCTCGCCGTGACGCAACCCCGTGAATCAGCATCTTCTTGCAAAGCAGGAGTCATTGCCTTTGACTTTGTAACTCTTCCAAGTCAGAGCACTGAAATTGCTTCGCCCGACGGAGATATCGAGGTCGGCTTCAGAAACTTTGGCGATATCCCAAGTTCTGTGTTAAAAACTTCTATACCCGGTGGATCCCAAGTGACGGTAACGATTTCGCCGTCGCTGAACCAAGAAAAGTGGATTGTTACTTCGCTCACGCCAAATAAGCGCGTGTGTATCGCACCGAATGTTCCTTAAAATTTTATAATTAAATTTTGCCTTCGTTGATCGCCATCTGAATCCACGGAATTACTTCATCCAGCATTGTGTCTAATGAAGTCGTGCACTCAAAATTTAAAATGCTCTTAGTTTTTTCAACTGATGGCACTCGGCGTTGAACGTCATATTCGTACGCTTCGTCGCTTACATAATTGAACGGCTTTGACGATTTATGAATCTTGTTCCAAATCAATTCGGCAAGTTGCAAGACCGAGGTTGATTCAGCCGTTGAGATATTGAAATCTTCATTCAGGGCCTTCGGGCTTTCCATGCATGTCACGATGCCTCTGGCCAAATCGCCCCCATAGGTATAGTGCCGAATCTGTTCACCAGTACCGAGAATATGCAATGGATCTTGACCTTTGAGAATTTTCTGCACTAGGTCGGGCACCACATGGCTCATTGCCAGCGAAACATTGCCTGAAAGAACTTCGACTTCGCCGAGCGCTCGACCCTCGCCCACACCGACACAATTAAATGGCCGAATGATCGTAAACGGCAATTTGTATTGATCAAAAGCTGCTTGCGCAAAATATTCAACGGCGAGTTTTTGAAAACCATACGACGACAACGGTGGTGGAATCTTGCGTTGGTCACCCTCAACACTTGGCCAATGCTGCGAACTCTCGAAGACCATTGACGAACTTAAATAGGTGACTTTCTGCAATTTGCCTTGCCGATGGGCGCGAATCGCCGCATCACATGTAGACGCCATGATTCGTTCGTTTGTCGCCAATAGATCGTAGGCATAAGCATGAAAATAACTGATGCCACCAATTAGTGCCGCGCCGGCAATCAAATGATCACAATCCATCAACAAATTAGTCATTAGCTCTACATCGCAGGCGTCACCTTCAACCAATTTATAGTTTGGATGACTGTCGTAACTTCTTGTGACTCGCCCATATTTCGAATAGTTATCTAAACCGACCACATTGTGACCTCGACTCAGCAACTCTTCGACGACATAGCCACCGATGAAACCAGAAGCACCAGTAAGCAAAACTTTTGACATTTTTATTTCGACATCACTTTCTTTGAACCGAATGCGTAACCATACCATTTCAAATAACGAGGCAACCAAGTTGTGATCTTGAAATTTGACACACCAAAAGATCGGTCTAACCAAATCGTCGGAATCTCGGCGACTGGCTGGCGAAATCGGCGCGCCTTGGCAACGAGTTCAATACCAATCTCAAAACCTTTATCACTTTCAATTCCAACTTGGCGAACAAAATTTGTTGAGTAGGCCTTAAACGAATTAGTTGCATCACGAGTACCGACTCTCGCACCGTAAAAGAGAGTTAATCCAGCAACTTTTGACATCAGACCTTTGATCAGTGGGCCACCAACTTGCTGCCCAGTTTTTGCATATCGACTCGCACAAGCAACAACGACACCCCGTTCGACTAACCGAGTGAGCACTGCAATTTGAGAAGCGTCATCGCATCCGTCGGCCATCGTTACTACAACTACTTTGGCACTTGCCTGATCGATGCCAAATTTAATTGCCTTGGCTGGCCCACGACCATAAGTGTTTTGTACCGAGCGCAGGTTTTTAAACTCAAGTTGCAATTTTGTCAGCGCTGGAATCGTCGTGTCATTTGCTTCGTCGTAAACGACCAATACTTCGGCTTCAATATCGACGGCCTCAAATAGGCGGCGCAACACAGGCTCAACATTTTCACCCTCGTTATAGACAGGAATGACAATAGATACCCGTGGCGTCAGATCAATACGCCTTGCTTGCGAATGTTCCAGATATCGATTACTGGCTGAGAAATCTTCAAAGATGCGTACCGCCGATGGGGCGCACCGATCACAACTAGATCAACTTGCTTAAGAAGTTCATCTTCTGAAACGAGTGAGGCGTCATCATGCACAAGTGAATCGGCACACAGCACTGATTCTGCTTTAAACCGCAAAATTCGTTTCAATTTATAAGACAAGCTTGACCGAATATCGTCACTCTCGGCTTTGAACGCCATACCTAATATCCCGACGGTCATTTTGGTCAAGTCATAGTTTTTTTCAATTCGCGAAACAAGATATAGAGGTAATCCTTCGTTGATCATCATGCTTGAATGTCCGAGAGTAAAATTATTGTTGTTGAACGCCGCGAGTTGCATCGTGTCTTTAAATAAACACGGCCCAGCAGCAAACCCCGCTCCAGGCATATCTGCCGCTCGCGGATAATCATGGGTGATTGCATGGCGCACACGCTCAAAGTCAACACCAAAATCGTTGGCGATTGTGTACAACTGATTGGCTGCCGCGAATTTAATGTAGCGCCAGGTATTTGTAAATAATTTTGCAAGCTCTGCTTCTTCAGGGCTAACCACGATCACATTTGTTGTCAGACAACCAAACAAATTCTTGGCGCGTTCAACCGCCACAGTCGTTCTTGCAGAAATAATTTGTGGTAGCGCAATCAACTCTTCAACCGCTCTACCTTCAGCAATTCTCTCTGGGCAAAAACTCACATCAATTTTTTTGCCACTATTGGTGATTACTTTTTCGACAAGTTTTGTTACTCCTGGGTAAACAGTGCTTCGCAACACCAAATGTTGACCGTCTTTCAAAACATCCAGCAACGAAATCACGGCATTCGGTACCGCCTCAGGATCTGGGTTCAAGTGCTCATCAACGGGAGTACCGATGACAACTACTACATGCTCGGCATTTGAAACGACATTCCTGTCACTCGACGCAGAAAATGTCTTGGTGGCTAAAACCTTCGTCAGCACATCCGAAGCGCCGGGCTCATCAAATGGCATCTGACCACTATTGACTTTTGCAACAACCTGAACATTCGTATCGAAGGCAACGACTTTCAAAGATTTGGAGGCCAAGATAATCGCAAGTGGAAGCCCCACATGACCACAACCACCGACAACTACTACATCTTGAGCAAATTTCATTTCTTAACCATAAATGTAATTCTAGGTTCTAAATAGGTTTAACCGCCTAGAGTTCAATCGTGTTTGCTTCTGTCATAAGCAGTATCCGCACTATTGTCAGATCAAATTTTTGGGCAGTCGGACTATCTAGTTGCAGTGCTGTGCTGGCGCTCATATCAAACAGATCTGGAGTCGGTTGGAGTTGGGACTCAACTGATTATGTCGCGGTCGGAACCAACATCACAAACGGTCGTGGCTTACTGGATGTCACTGGACTACCGATGACAGTTCGGCCACCTGGGCTTTCAATTCTAATTGCCGCCGGTATCTCGGTTGGGCTCAGTGCAAATTTATTTTTATCGTTATTGAACGCAACTTGTGCATTTATTGTCGTCGCCATCACTTTCGCGTTATTGAAACACGCACTCATTAATCGCACGATAACAATTGCCACCACAGCGTTCGTCGCATTCAGTCCGGCATTGTTATGGCAATACTCAATGGCCTGGTCAGAACCACCATTTCTCGCAGTTTTACTAGTCGCAATGTTTGTCTCTTTACAACAAATGTCGTATACAAAAGCAGCACTAATGCCCCTGCTGATGGCTGCATTATTTTTTATTCGTTATGTTGGTCCAGTTTTTGCAGTTGCACTAACGATTACATCGTTTTTCATAAATCGTAAACAACTTGGATTTGTTAGATCAGCGGTTATCAATTCAGTTGGTTTTTTAATTTCATTCATTCCGTGTTGGTTGTGGCTAATTCGTAATGAACGAATCGACGGAACTCTCACCGGCGCTCGTGCTCCAGGTGGCGGATCACTAATTGAACCACTAAAAACCCTGACCGGAACTTTGGGAACTTGGGTACTTGCCAAACCGTTTGAGGGCGGAATATATATGTCATGGGCTGACTATCCGGATTCAGCCAAATTCGCAGGCGTGACATTTTTAATAATTGTTGTTGGTCTTTTAATTCTCGTCGCGATAAAAAAATTCAAAGCAACCAAGCACGCTGATCAAGACAACCGAAATAATCAGAACATAAGCCTCTTGATTTTGTCAGCAACTATTTCAATTTTGTATATATGTTTTTCGGCTTATCGATTTGTGCACTTTGAGTTAGGGCCATTGGATAACCGCATGCTCATTCCGATCTATGTGCCAGTGACAATTCTCGTCGCAATTGCAGTTGAACGAATAATCCCTAGTCAAAGACAAATTCGACTAATAATTGGCGCCGGTTTTATCGCTCTATTTGGTCTGCATCTCACATCGGCGACCAGAGATGCGCTGGTGTTTGGCAACGACGGACGGCACTGGTCAGGAAAGGGCTTCCAAGAATTACCCATACACGAATTTGTAAAAACTCTTCCCGCTAAAAGTCTGATACTTAGCAACCAACCACAACAACTCTTTTCAATTACGAAGCGACCACCAGTTTTCAATCAATTCCAACTTGACGCCGCTCAAAAGAAGCGTTGTGGTCATCGTTACTTTGTTTGGTACAACACTTTGTATAACGATGGCACGCCAAACACCGAATCAATGCCTCAGGGCGCCACACCGATTTTTGCGGATACCTGGGGCACAATTTTTGATTTGGGTGTCTGTCGCGACGACTTAAATTTTTATTGGCCATAGTAAAATGAAGCACTCATGAAAATTGGTGTTTTGATAGTCGCTTACAACGCTCAAGGGACGCTGGCAAAAGTTCTCGATCGAATTCCACTTGAGTTCGCGAAGCAAATTGACTCGATTTTGGTGTGTGACGATGCGAGCACTGATGACACGCACAATGTTGGTTTGCAATATCAAAGCAACTCGCAACTTCCTTTAACAATCGTGCGCCACGAAATCAATCTTGGTTATGGGGGTAACCAAAAAACTGGGTATCAGTGGGCGCTTGAGAAAAACCTTGACTTGGTGGTGCTACTGCATGGTGACGGTCAATACGCGCCAGAATATTTGCCCCAAATAGTTGAGCCGATTGTCTCTGGTCGCGCCGATGTCGTCTTTGGTTCACGGATGATCACCCAAGGTGGTGCACGCCAGGGTGGTATGCCGCTTTACAAGTTTGTCGGCAACAAAATCTTGACGACATTGCAAAACCGCTTGGCAAAGGTTTCACTGACCGAATGGCACAGTGGATATCGCGCATACAGTATTGCCGCTTTGCGTAAAGTCAACTTCTTAAAAAACTCGGATTATTTTGACTTTGATTCTCAAATTATTTTGCAAATGATCGGTGCCCGACAACGAATCGTTGAA
Source organism: Ferrithrix thermotolerans DSM 19514 (assembly GCA_945860575.1). Lineage (GTDB taxonomy): Bacteria > Actinomycetota > Acidimicrobiia > Acidimicrobiales > Ilumatobacteraceae > BACL27. Next base: position 541 of record CAMAQQ010000004.1, on the reverse strand, counting down.
ATTGAAATACCAACTTTTTACGGCGATGAAATCTCACGGGTTAACGGCATCAAATACGGTATAAAAATACTGATCCATACCCTCAAGTTTCGACTGTCATCTAATAAGAGTTACTTCTAACTCAAGCGATGCGATCACTAATTGATCCGCTTTGGCTACTGGTAGCCGTGTTAGTAGTAGCTATTTTTGTGAAATTTAATAATACACAAATCAATCGCACAGTAAAACTACTTTCACGCGTCGGTATCGCAATTCTGGTTTTTCTCTCAACTGGTGTGGCAACTCTTATTTTTGACACGATTCTCGCCACTGAGTCTTCACCGAAAGCCGACTGGTCGCCTGAATTTATTTTTGTATTGGGCGGCGGCTACGAAGTTGGTGCGACGCCACCTGAAGACTTTTTAGGTACCGAAAGCACGCGCCGAGTCAATGCTGCTTCGGCCCTATGGCGAAAATATCCAAAGGCACTGGTCGTCTTCTCGGGCGGTCAACCAGGCACAGAAAACGAGCGCGCCGCAACCCGACACGGCGAACTCTCATC
>CAMAQQ010000003.1 GCA_945860575.1 Ferrithrix thermotolerans DSM 19514 | reverse complement strand
CGAATTTTGAGCATCAGAGGATCCTCAATTTCTTGAATCTTCACACCGCAAATAGATCCTGTAATCAGTGACGCGTTTGGATTGATTTTGGCGGCATCAAAGAAGTCAATGAAATTACTCTGCTTCTTAATAAGTTGCTGCAACTTCTTCTCATTAAAACCTGTCAACCACCGAATCACATCATGAAGCTCTTCTACCGTTCGTCCTTTTCTCTGTACCTTGTTCACGTAATGGGGATACACATCAGAAAATGGCATCAAAAATATCTTGTGCATGTCGCTAAGTGTAAAGAAGTCGCTTTATGAGCGGCCTTGAAAGCCAGTAATCGTTTTAGTTTTAGCAAAGACTAACGCTTTAGTATATAGCGAACATATGTTCGCTAGCCTAATTTGGGTGTCTGGCTACGCCGAACTCCATTGTCGTTCAAACTTTTCGTTCTTGTATGGGGCTTCGCACCCTGAACAACTAGTTGAGTCGGCAATCAAAATGCAACTGAATGCACTGGCGCTAACCGATCGCAATGGTCTTTATGGGGTTGTGCGGTTTTCTCAAGCAGCTCGTGGTCTTGGCTTGCCAACTTTATTTGGTGCCGAGTTGCAGTGCACAGAAAAACAAAATTCGCATCACGCAGAGATAGTGGTTATCGCCGACGGGCCTTGCGGCTATGCACGCTTATCTCACGCGATAACACTTGGCCAATTAGCCGGAGCGAAATCTGCACCAGTTTTCACTACCGCGAATATTGCAGATGCTGTTGCTGACAGCTGCTGGGTTTTGACTGGCGCTAGCACTGGAGTAATTACTCAGGCGCTCGAGCAACACGGCCCAGAAAATGCTGCTCGAAGGTTGCAACAATTGATCAGTGAGTTTGGTCGCGAGCGTGTATTGGTTGAATTATGGGATCACGGTGATCCGCTTGATTCGGTTCGCAATGATGCGCTTGTACAAATTGCGATGCGTTGCAACGTGCAATGCGTTGCGACCAACGATGTCAGTTACGCATCGTTGCGCGAGTATCGATTAGCAGTTGCGCTGGCAGCAGTTCGACAGCGCGCAAGCCTCGACGAAATTGATTTGCAATTACCGCCGGCACCAAGCGCATATATTCGTAGCGGCGCCGAGCAGCTTCGTCGGTTTGCCAGGTATCCAGGTGTTGTTGAACTCACGGCAGAAATTGCAAAATCATCTGCGTTTGATTTATCGCTTGTCGCACCAAAACTGCCACCGTTTGAGTGCCCTAAAGGGTTGAACGAAGTTTCGTATTTGCGATTATTGGCTGAGCAAGGCGCAACTCGCAGATATGGTGCACGACCAATAACGCAACTTGAAGATCTCTCGCTTAGATCTAAAGCCTGGCAAACGATTGACCATGAACTGGCGATAATCGAAAAACTCAATTTTGCCGGATATTTTTTAGTTGTCTGGGACATCGTGCAGTTTTGTGAGCGCTCAAATATTTTTTGCCAAGGCCGGGGTAGTGCCGCCAATAGTGCCGTGTGTTTTGCGCTCGACATAACCAAAGCTGATGCTGTTTCATTGGGTTTGTTGTTTGAAAGATTTTTATCAGCTGAGCGTGATGGCCCACCAGATATCGATATCGATATCGAAAGCGGTCGACGCGAAGAAGTTATTCAATATGTTTTCAATCGTTACGATCGACATCATGCGGCACAAGTCGCCAATGTGATTACATATCGCTCACGCTCGGCAATTCGCGACATGGCTCGGGCATTGGGTTTTGCCCCTGGTCAACAAGATGCATGGAGCAAGCAAGTCGGCGTATTTGGCTCACTGGCAAGTGACTCTAAAACGGGCGAAGTCAATACTGGTCATGAGATTCCTGCCCAAGTCATAGAACTGGCTCGACAAGTTTTAGATGCTCCCCGTCACTTGGGCGTGCACTCTGGTGGCATGGTGATTTGTGATCGCCCAATCAGCGAGGTTTGTCCAGTTGAGTGGGCACGAATGAAAGATCGCAGCGTGTTGCAGTGGGATAAAGACGACTGCGCGGCGATCGGTTTGGTTAAGTTCGATCTACTTGGTTTGGGCATGCTTTCGGCTTTGCACAACGCGGTTGATTTGATCGCCGAATTTCGTGGTAAAAAAATTGATCTAGCGACGATCCCGCAAGATGATGATGTCTATGCAATGTTGTGTCGTGCCGACACGGTCGGTGTTTTTCAAATTGAATCACGCGCTCAAATGGCAACGTTGCCACGCCTGAAGCCACGAAGGTTTTATGATCTGGTTGTTGAAGTCGCTTTAATTCGTCCCGGACCGATTCAGGGTGGATCGGTTCATCCATATATTCGTCGGCGTAACGGTGAAGAACCAGTCACGTATTTGCATCCACTACTAGAAAATAGTTTGGGCAAAACTCTGGGTGTGCCACTGTTTCAAGAACAGTTGATGCAAATGGCCATTGATGTTGCAGGGTTTACCGCAAGCCAAGCCGACGAATTGCGCCAGGCGATGGGCTCAAAGCGTTCGCATCTAAGAATGGAGCGGCTTCGTCAGCGACTTTATGATGGCATGTCGCAACGCGGAGTCATCGGCCCGGTGGCTGATGAGATTTTCGAAAAGATGCAGGCGTTTTCGAATTATGGGTTTCCTGAAAGCCACTCTGTTTCTTTTGCATATCTTGTCTATGCCTCGTCATGGATCAAATATCATGAGCCGGCATCTTTTTATGCGGCATTGTTAAACGCACAGCCGATGGGTTTTTGGTCGCCGCACTCGCTTGTTCGCGATGCTCGTCGGCACGGGGTGGTCGTACATAGTCCAGATTTGAATGCATCAAAGGCTGGCGCAACTTTAGAACCATGTCACGAGTCAACTGGTGGGTTTGCGTTGCGTCTTGGCATTTCTAGTGTTCGTGGTGTCGGCAGCGAACTGGCAAAAGCAATAGAAATAGCCAGGCCGTTTGTGAGCATGGAAGACCTGGTTCGCCGTGTGCCGCAACTAAATCTTTCACAGATTGAAACATTGGCAACGGCAGGTGTCTACACACAATGTTTTGGTGTATCACGTCGAGATGCTTTGTGGTCGGCAGGTGCAGTGATTCAGAGTCGACCCGACAGACTTGCCGGTGTTACAACTGGTAGCGAGTCGCCGCAACTGCCGGGCATGCAACCAATTGAAGAATCTATTTGTGATTTATGGTCGACTGGTGTTTCACCAGATGGTCACCCGACTCAGTTCGTGCGTGGTCAGTTGACGAAACTTGGTGTTCTCACTGCAATTGATCTGCCCAACATCGAGAGTGGCTCACGAATATTTGTTGGTGGCGTTGTGACACATCGTCAACGACCATCAACGGCACGTGGCGTGACTTTTATAAGTCTTGAAGATGAAACAGGATTGATAAATGTGATTGTCTCACAAGGTTGCTGGAAGCGTTTTCGCAATATTGCATTGAATGCGTCAGCCTTAGTAGTGAGAGGGCGAATCGAGTCGGTTCAAGGAGTCGTGAATATCATCGCCGAACATTTAAGTGAACTGAAAATCAATGTTCAGGGCGTTGGTTCAAGAGACTTTCGCTAACGAAGCGACCAAGCCAAGCCCAATGAACACAACTCCTGCGATATAGCGCTGCACAAATGGCAACGTTTTACCCTTGACGAGAACTTCGCGCAGTGAACTTGCAGTAAGTGCATAAAATCCGTCGGTTATGAAACCACAGATTACAAACAACGTGCCGAGCATTAAGGCTTGAACTGCGTTTGAACCTTTATCTTGATCAATGAACTGAGGTAAAAAAGATAGAAAAAAAAGTGCAACTTTTGGATTAAGCGTGTTGATCACAAAACCCTGACGAAATGCTTGCATCTTGGTCATTGATTTAGCCGAAGAATCAATCGTCGCAGGCTTGCGCGTCAGCGTGCGAAAACCAATGAACACAAGATATGCCGCGCCAGAATATTTGACGGCGTTAAATGCACTGGGCGACGCAGCAAGAATTGCCGATAATCCCGCGGTGGCAGCCAACACATGCATGAATGTTCCGAGTTCAATACCAACAACTCCTGAATATCCAATCGTTCGTCCATCAGAAACGCTGCGATTGATTATGTAAAGAACAGCGGGTCCAGGAATAACAAGCAGCGCAAACGAGGCGATTGCGAACGAAATAAACGAGTTGATGTCTGGCATCTAGATAATTTTATTCGTCCGGCTGTTCGTTGAGTCCGTCGTTGAAGCCCCGGTACATCTCGTAAATCTCTTTGCATGCTTGACACATCGGCAATTGTTTCGGGTCGCGTGACGGTACCCAAACATGGCCACATAATGCTTCAAGAGGTGTGCCGTTGATTCGGGCTTCCAAAACTTTGGCCGCAGCAGACTCGTCGCGTTCTGTTTTAACAATATGGGCAACCAATGGCTTGCCTGTTTGTAGGACATGTTCTGTTTGGCGTTCAACTACCGTGCTGGGTGCAGTTTCAATATTTGAACTCGCATCCAATAACACACCTGACATCACGGCCGAGATTGCAGTTGAGCGCACGATTCATTAAACCATGTTTCGTTGCATCTAGAATGTGGCCATGCCCGTTTATGAGTTTCGTTGCCGAACATGTGATCAAACTTTTGAAGAACGGCGTTCGATGTCACAGGCCAACGAACCAGCGAAATGTTCGCAAGGCCATGAAAATTCTGTGCGTTTGCTGTCTGTATTTGCCTCGGTAGGTGGCGGATCAGGCGCAACTTCGGCGCCATCAATGCCAGCGCAAAAAATGGGTGGTTGCGGTTCTGGTTGCGGCTGCCACTAACTGGCTGCGATTAGCTAGTTAAGCACGTGAACGTCGCCGTGAGCGACCAACAACCAGTCGGTAAGTGCGATGCCTGCATTTTGGCAACGATTTTTGGCGACAGAAAACTGCGATTTATCACTGGCGAGTCGGCTGTCGCCGGCACGCGAAGTGCATAACGAAATTGTCACTGCAGATTCAATGTTGATTGCCGAACCGATTATGCGATCGATGATTTCTGTAATTTTCAGTTTTGTGTCAAAAGCAAAAATGCCAACACCGCGCTGAGATGCATCGCAACATAAAACAATGGTTTCGTGACGAAGTGGTCGCGTCAAAGCCAATGAAAACACAGCCAATTTTTCGGACAGAGTTGTGATGGGATCTAAATGGGCGCGGGGTACATCGATAGGTGGTGTAATAGTTTCAAGCATTGCCAAACAGTAGCGACAGGGTCTTACGCGTTAACAAAATTCACGGCGAAATAGATCAACGCCGAACTAAGCAAGCACGGCACCACAATGCCCAGCCATTTTGGCAATCGCCAACTGATCGGCGCAAGCACAACGGCGCCACAGATGGCGCCGATTGCGGCACCACCAAAATGACCGCCGATCGAAATCCCCGGGATCGTAAGTGTGATCACCAAGTTGATTACAAAAGTTACTCCGAGTCCACTTCGCATCGGGTTGAGTCCTTCGTGGCGCATGCCGACTATCGCCGCCGCCATTAACCCGAACACTGCCCCTGATGCACCGCCAGTCACCGCATCGGGGCTCAACACAAGTGCCCCGACTGATCCACCTAAGAGTGACGCGACATAAAGCAATCCGAAACGTAATGAGCCGATTCTTGGTTCAAACATTTGTCCGAGTTGATAGGCGAGCATCATGTTCATTGCAACATGAAATAAACCAAAGTGCACGAAGCCGCAACTTATTAATCGATACCACTCACCTTGCTCAAGAAAATATCTTGAAATTACAAAATTATTTGATGCCATACCAAAATTCGTAACCGACATCCACAAATACAAGCCAACGTTGATTGAGACGATTGCATTTGTAAAACTAGTTTGACTAGCTCTTGCGCTTCCTCGTGCATTTCCTCGTGTTCTTTGACGTGTCGGCTTTCTAAATGTTGGCCTTGGATTATTTTCACGGCTTGAAGAGTTCTTCTCGCGCACCGGCTCAGTACTTTTTGGTGCCGACTGACTGGCACGCGGTAGCGGCGGCGGAACTTGCGGTGGTGGAAAATTCACAACAGTTACGACGGTAGTAGCAACGCTTCTTGACGATTGGCAAGAAACCATTTCACTGTTTCACGCAAACCGTCTTCGAAATCCATTGTTGCGTGCCATCCGAGTTCGCGTTCGGCTCGCGATGCATCGACACGGCGTCGTGGCTGGCCGTCTGGTCTAGATGAATCCCAAACGAGTTCGCCGGCAAAACCCACGATACGAGCAATTGTTTCGGCAGTTTCGCGGATTGTTATTTCGCGGTTGTTGCCAAGGTTCAGTGGCTCGCTTGAATCATGAAGTTCGCCAGCCAACAAAATTGCACGGGCAGCATCTTTGACATATAAATAGTCGCGACTTGCCGAGCCCGTTCCCCATACAGAAATCTTGTCGAGATTCTGTTCTTTGGCTTCAACACATTTCTTTATTAGTGCCGGAATCACATGCGATACATCTGGATGAAACTTGTCGCCGGGTCCGAACAGATTTGTCGGTATCAAAAATGCAAAGCGCTGGCCGTATTGTTGAGCGTTGACTTGTGCGTGAACCAGCAATGCTTTTTTGGCAATGCCATACGGAGCATTGGTTTCTTCGGGGTATCCATCCCAGATTGATTCTTCACGAAACGGCACCGGTGTGAATTTCGGATAGCTGCAAACGGTGCCGAGCAAAATTGTTTTTTCAACGCCGGTCGCGCGAGCAGCTTCGATCGTATTTGTGCCCATCATTAAATTGTCCAGATAAAGCGGAGCAGGCGCAATTTGGTTGTAGCCGATACCGCCAACTCGTGCCGCGAGATGTACGACATGGCTCGGCTTGTGTTTTTTAAATAGTTCAAGGGCGACACCAGGTTGTGTTAAATCTGCTTCTCGGCGCCGCGGAGCCACAACTTTTGCGCCAGCCTGACTAAAAGCATCCACGACATTTCGTCCAAGAAACCCGTTTCCACCAGTGACGACAACGACACGGTCTTTCCAAAATTTCGGCGATGAAGACTTTTCGCTCATAGAACTATCTACATCGTACGACCCAAATTGCTGTGCTTATCGGTGTTGGTTGTTCACCCGATACGAAGCCAAGACGGGCAGAATAGTAGGTGTGCGGGTGGCTTACTCATTAGAGCAATGTTGGCACCGAGTGCCTGGTGGAACCGCCACATCGGCGATTGAAATTGCACAAGCGATGTCGGTAGTGCGACCCGATGTAGAACTTATTGGCGTAGCGGGAAACAATAAAGGTAAGCCTGCGTCTTCGTATGCGCCACCAATAAAAGTCGAGCAACTTGCATTGCATGGTGCTTTGCTTTACGAGGCGTCACTGCGATTGCGTGCTCCGCGCGTTGAGCGAGCGACTGGCGATGTCGATCTTTTGCATTGCACATCGATTATTCCGTTTGCGTCACGCGCAAAAATGATCGCGACGGTTCATGATTTGGCATTTTTGAAGTATCCAGAATTTTTTAGCCGTCGTGGCAACTCGGTGTTTCGGCGCAGTTTAAAAGTATTGTCGAAGCACGCCGAAATTCTTCTGTGTTCGTCACAAGCGACCCTAAATGATTGTCTTGAATTTGGGTTTTCTGCTGAGCGATTATGTTATGTTCCGCTCGGGGTAAATGCGCCGACGGCTGCGCCGAACGCAGCGCAAGTTCTTGATCGTTTGGGTTTGTCGGGCGAGTATCTTTTGTTCGTCGGCACATTAGAGCCACGGAAAAACCTCGCGCGACTGGTGGCGGCTCTCGAGACTCTTGGTGACTCAGTGCCACTATTAGTTGTCGTTGGCGCGGCTGGTTGGGGAGATATCAAAGTCGATTCAATAATAAACAACAAATCGAAAACATCAACTCGCGTAAAATTTCTCGGGTTCGTCGAGGCGAGTGATCTGGGCGTTTTATATTCAAATGCAAGCGCATTTTGTTATCCATCTCTTATGGAAGGTTTTGGTTTGCCGATTCTCGAAGCGATGAGCTGTGGTGCACCGGTTGTGACTAGTCGTGGTTCATCAACTCAAGAAGTTGCGGGTGATGCCGGAGTGCTTGTTGATCCGCTTGATCTTTCAAGTATTGCCGACGGTGTCGTCAAAGCATTGAGTCAGAAAAATACTCTGGTTGAACTTGGCTATAAGCGAGCCGCCGAAATGACATGGCATCAAGCAGCAGTACGCACCGCGTCTATTTATGATCAGGTGATCGGGTGAAGAAAAAACAGATTGCCGTCAACTTATTGTGGTTGCGCACAGGTCAAGTGGGAGGGTCGCAAGAATATTTGATTCGCCAGATGATGGGTGTGTCATTAAATGAAGAAGCAAAAAATGATTATCAAATCACGCTATTTGTGCAAAAGGGTTTTGTTCGGCACCACCCCGCACTTGCAGAGATTTATAAGTGTGTTGAGGCCCCAGCACATCGCGGTGCTCGCTTGGCACGAATCGCACTTGAACAAACTTGGCTAGCGATTAAGACTCGCAAATTTGATGCAATTCACCACGGCGGTGGAACAATGCCGAGATTTGGTTTGCGTAACACAATTTTGACGATGCACGATGTGCAGTATCTTTCGTTTCCTGAGAACTTCAGTCGTGTCAGGTTGGCGTATCTGCGCAAAGTTGTGCCGAACTCATTAAATCGAGCAACAGTAATCACGACCCCAAGTAGTTATGTGCGCGACCGATTAATCGGTGAGTTCAATTTGTCGGCTAAAAAAGTTCGAGTGGTCAGACACGGTGTAGATTCTGCGATTGGTAGAGATTCAACTAGCGAAGCAGAGTTGCGCCGACGATTTCGACTTGAATCTAAAAAAGTAATTTTCTTGCCGGCGATGACACATCCGCACAAAAATCATAAGTTTTTGCTTCAACTTATGAAGTTGCATTGGACTGAGAAAGACCTGGTGCTGGTGTGTGCCGGAGGTAAAGGTCGTGCCGAAGAAGAGTTCATGCGTGAGGCTCGACGGCTAAATCTGGATGACCGAGTCATGCGCATGGGTCGTGTCAGCGATGATGATCGCGATGGCTTGATGAAACTTGCGCTTGCGCTTGTGTTTCCGAGTTTGTATGAGGGCTTTGGTGCGCCGGTGATCGAAGCAATGATTCTCGGTACGCCAGTAGTTGCCAGCAACTGCACATCGCTGCCAGAAGTTGTTGGCGACGCGGGTTTGGTTCTGCCCCTCGAATTAGATGCGTGGTCAAGTGCACTTCAAATCGTTGAGACGCAACGCGAAAAATTCGTTACTGCCGGCAAACTTCGTGCAACGCAGTATTCGATTCAAAAATCGGGCAACGATTTAATTGAAGCCTATGAAGCAGCTGTGATATGAGAGCGAATATGAGACCAGAATTATGAGTTCGAAAAAATTGCGTCTGGTTGTTTTGTGTCCGCATTTTGAACCCGACATGGCACCAACTGGTGTGGTGATGACGCGAATTGTGCATGAACTTGTAAACCTCGGACACGAACTTCATGTGGTGACTTCGTTGCCGTGGTATCGCAAGCATCAAGTCGAGCAAGGGTGGTCTGGTGCTTTGTGGCGAGTTGAAAAAACCCAGTGGGGTTCAATCACACGAGTTCAGCCGTTTGCCGGCAAGACGAAATTGAACCTACTGCGTCGTGCTGTTGGATTCGTGTTGTTCAGCGCAATCGTTGGTTTGCGCAGCCTGGTTGCTGGTGGGTTTCCGCGTCGTGTTGATGGCGTGCTGGCAATGTCACCTCCGCTAACTCTGGGTCTTACCGGGTGGTTAACGAAAATATTTCGTGGCGGGAAACTTGTGTTCAATATTCAAGATATTTTTCCCGATGCGGCGATTGAAACAGGAGCGATTTCAAATCAAAGAATTATCAGAGCCGCAAGATGGCTGGAGCGAGTTAGCTATCAGAAATCTGACTTGGTTGTGCTGCTGTCGGATGACCTTGCAAACAATGTTCAACGAAAACTTGATCAGAGGTTTCACAAGCGTGTTCGTGTAATCCCAAACTTCGTCGACACTCAGGCAATTACGCCGATGTCGCGGATGACAAAATATCGCACCGAACTCGGCGTCGGTGATGAGATGGTGGTGATGTATGCAGGAAATGTTGGGTTTTCGCAATCACTTGAAATGTTGATTGCCTCAGCGCGAGAATTAACACAAATAGTTTTTGTTATCAACGGCGAAGGTGCCGCTCGTGAATCGTTGAAGGCCGCAGCACATGGACTTGACAACATTCGCTTTGGCGATTACCAAGATATTTCGCGACTCAGTGAAGTTTTAGCAACTGGCGATATTCATGTAGTGCCGCTAAAGCGCGGTCTTGGTTCGGTGAGCGTCCCATCCAAAACATACTCAGTACTCGCGGCCGGTCGACCAGTTTGCGCAGCAGTCGATCTAGATACAGAAGTGCCACGAATTTTGGCGGCTGCCAAGGCCGGTGTTTGTGTTGAACCCGATGACACGGTGGCATTCATCTCGGCGCTCAGGTCAATGACGCAAGACCCTAAAACGCTTGGCGAAATGGGTGAGCGCGGACGAAAATGGGTAGAGGGTCATGCCTCTGCTGGCTCGGTTGCGCAACGATACGAAGCCTTGTATGCGCCATAAGGCGGTAGCCTTTGGTCTTCGTGGGTACTTCATCTTCTGCTAAAAAAATCGCCAAACTTGCCAGCGTCAGCAAAAACAGCAAAGGTCGAAAGATTCGAATGCAAGGTGGAACGTTGTTTCCGACCATGATATTTGTGATATCCATTCTCGGTGTTGCACTTATTGCTTATGCTCGTCAGAGCCAAGAACAAGTCAGTGCATTAGACACGGCAAACCAGAACTATTACACGGCATTCGGTGTTTACAAGTGTGACCAGTTCATTGAGGCACTGCCAGCAGGGCAAGATGTCGGCACAGATGCTGCCACCCTCAAAGCGGGCGCCTATATCGAGTCGGCAGGTGTAATTCGTTGGGAGCCGCAAGTTCTTTCTGGCGAGCGTCGGGCAAATTTGCAGACAATTTTTGACTTGTACGGCATAGAAGTGACAAACGATTCGATCAAGTTTCCGCCGACCATCAATAATGGTGAAACAATCTCTGAGGTCGACACAAAATGTGGAGACAAAGATGCATCGGTGCAAGTTTCAGTTTGGGATTCGAAGATTTCAACATCAAAGATTTCAATCGCTGACCTCGGCAAAGTTCGTCTGACCGGCAATGGCATGGCTATAACGCTTGCATTTGTCCCCAAAGATGTCGAAGCACCGCAACCAGTTTCAACATCAGACCTAGATTTACTGACCCTTAATCCTTAGGAAGATCTGACATGCACGCGGTTGTGCTCGTCGGCGGTTTTGGTACAAGGCTTCGACCACTGACATTTGAGATTCCAAAGCCGTTGTTGCCTGTATGTAATATTCCGCTTTTAGAAAGACTGATGACTTCGCTTGCGCACGGCGGAGTTACGCATGCAGTGTTGGCACTTGGCTTCAAGCCCGAACCTTTTTTGAAAGCGTTCCCAAATAACCGTTGCGCTGACGTCGAATTGAGTTACGCAGTCGAAGATCGGCCGCTAGACACATCCGGCGCAATTGGCTTCGCCGCGCGCGAAGCCAAAATAAATGAGCGTGGCGAAACATTTATTGTTGCAAATGGTGACATTCTTACCGATTTAAATGTTGCAAAACTTGTTGCGTTTCATCATTCGGCAAAAGCTGAGGGCACAATTCATTTGACTCCGGTCGCAGATCCCTCTCAATATGGTGTTGTTGAAACTGATGCGAGCGGCAAAGTAATTCGTTTCGTTGAAAAACCCAAGGCTGGTGAAACCATGTCGCGGCACGTCAATGGTGGAACATATATTTTTGAAACTTCCGCACTCAAGCGAATGCCTGGCACGGCGCCACTTTCAATTGAGCGCGAGACGTTTCCTGAGATGGTTCGTGCCGGTGTTTTGTATGCGTATGCAACTGACGACTACTGGATAGACGCGGGTCGCCCTGATACTTATGTCCGCAGCAATGTTGAACTTCTCTCAAGAAAAAGTATTTATAAAGTGACTCCGATTGATGTCAGCGCCAAGGTTGATGCGACTGCGTTAATAACCCAAAGCACAATCGGCGCGAATTGTGTAGTTGGCGCCAATGCACAAATCGTTCGCAGCGTGTTGATGACCGGGGCCAGAGTTGACGACAATGCAGTTGTTGTAGACAGTGCAGTTATGGGACATATCGGTGCTTTCGCACAGGTAACGTCGTGCTTGATCGGTGACCAAGGTGAGGTAAATTCTGGTGCAGTGTTGAGAGATGCCAAAGTTCCAGATCCGGCTGGCCAGATCCAGGTCAGATGACTCGCAAATGAATTATGAATAGATAAATGACGCAAAACAGTGCACTAATTTGTGGTGGCGCTGGTTTTATTGGCTCGCATTTAGTTGATCGGTTGCTGGCTGATGGGCACAATGTTGAAGTTGTCGACGATTTATCGGTTGGTTCTTTGGCTAATCTCAGCGAGGCTCGAGCAATCGGAAGTGGATTGCGATTTCACCACTTGGATATTTTGGCGCCCGAGTTCTCAGAATTGATTTCGATTCGCCGACCATCCGTCATTTATCATTTGGCGTTGTTGCCACCGAGCCAAACCACAACTAGCGAATTCTTGGCTTCTGCAAGTCTGCTGTTGACGGTTCTTGAAGCGGCACAAAAACATAAAATCAAAAAAGTAGTCGTTGCATTACCCGCAAATTTAATGTACGGAGAAGTCCCTGCGCGCCAATTGCCTGTCAAAGAAGGCCGCAAACCCGAACCTATGGGCGTTGCATATGTGATGGCTAATGCGCTCATAGATCTCTTGACTGTTTATCGCGAAAGTTACGATGTTGAGTTCACTGCGTTGGCGATGACGAATGTTTACGGCAAGCGGCAACGGCCGCGCGACGGAGTCGTTGCGGCATTTGCTGATTCGATTTTGACAAATACATCTCCCGTGATTTACGGAAGTGGTCGGCAAACACGAGATTTCTTGTTCATTGATGATGCAGTCGACGCACTTTCTCGCGCGATGACCAAAGGTGGGGGGTTGGTGATCAACATAGGAACAGGGATTCAAACGTCAGTTAGTGATTTGTGGAAGTTGATTGGTGCATCCACAACATTGGGAGAAAGGTTCGAACCTGCGCGACATGGAGACTTGCAACGCAACTCGGTCAACGCAACTCGGGCACGAATTCAACTTGGTTGGGCCCACTGGACATCGGTAAATGCAGGTATTGCAGAATTGTTGGCTGATTTAAACTAGCGAAAGAGATCTTCTTGCGGAGGTCTGACCAGTTCGCCGATATCTGAATTACGAAACCAAGTTTCGTCGACACCGCGAACTACGGCAACAGGCACACCTGAAGACTTTCCCATCACGAGTTCAGCGGCGCTAGCCAGCTCGTCGGCAACGGCGACTTCTGTTACTTGCATAATTCTGCCAAGTGAATCCGGGGTTCCACGCAGGTCCACGACGCCGGCAATACCGGCAACACCAATTGCAACATCCGTTAATCCTTTTCGCCAAGGTCGGCCAAAAGTATCGCTGATAATTACACCAACACTGACACCAAGAGTCGCACCAATGATGTCACGAATTCGTCGCGCAGATTTGTCGCTGTCAATTGGCAGCAATGCTGCGTATCCGCGTCCGACATTTGACAAGTCGATTCCGCTGTTGGCGCAGACAAACCCGTGCTTGGTTTCGGTGATGATTAGATCTCCGCGTCGGCGCACAATTCTTACGGCTTCATCTTCAACGAGTTGCTTATGGCTAAGTGGATCGGTTGCATCAATCGCTACAAGTCGACCTTCGGCTTTAGAAACGATTTTTTGAGTGACGACCAAGACGTCGTTATTTTGCAACGGCCCATTTGGTTCTTGGCGACAGGCTTCAGAGATGATTTTTCCGAGCTGATCCTGTGGTGTAATTTCGCCGATTCCTTCTACGCCCCAAATTGTTAATCGGCTCATGGTTTATCGTGCGATGCTGTCAAGAGTTGTTCGGGCAAGTTCGCCTGCAATCTTAGGGTCTGACATCACCGTGTTCGTCACGATGCAACGCACTCCTTCTCGTTCAATTGCGTCTTTGAGATCTGCATCCACGGTGTCAATGATAAGTGTCGAAGCAATATCTTTATACAGCCGCGCCACACCAAGAGCAGAAGATTCGTGCCCCAATTCGGTGAGCATTCGATCGGCTGGACCTTTGAGCGCATGGCCACCAATGATCGGCGAGATTGCGACTACTTTGTCACGATTGGCGGTTAGCACTTCGTCGACGCCAGCAAGCGCACGAATTGGGCCGATTGAAACAATCGGATTAGACGGCGCAATCACGATGATTTCGGCTTGGCTCAATTCGTTGATGCAGTTCGGCTTGGCAGTTTGCGCACCTTGAAAATAAATTGCTCGTATGGCAACACTGTGTTGATGCTTGACGAAATATTCTTGAAAACTAATTTGTGTGCCTGCTTTACCAGCCTGACAATCTTGTGCAAGTTCGACCAAAGTTGAAACATCATTATTGGTCATCGGCACAATTCGTTGAGCAACTTTCCATGCGCGGGCAATTTCGCTTGTGATTTCTGATGCATCGGCACCTTCGCTTCGTCTCGCAGTGCGATAAAAGTGCGTTGCAAGATCTTGGTCGCCAAGATTAAACCACTCGGGTGCGGCAATTGAGTCAGTGGGTCGCACATCGACATATCGCTTGAGCGACTCCATTGCTCGCCAAGTTTCATTTTTAAGTCCCCAGCCACGCTGCGGATCAATCGACTCGCTAAGTGTGTAGATCACAGTGTCGATGTCAGGCGAAATATTTAATCCATGCAAAACCGTGTCGTCACCTGTGTTGACCAACGCAGTTGTCGCTCGTTGATCGTGGACTAGTGCCAGACCGCGAAGAAATCGTGCAGCGCCAACCCCGCCAGCGAGAACCACAACTGAATTGATCTTTGAATCAACAACCATGGTCTTTGAGCGTACGGCTCAGGTAGATTAATAGTTCGTTATGACGCGCGCACTGATCACTGGTATCACCGGTCAAGACGGTCGCCACCTTGCTGAATTTTTAAACAGCAAGGGATATGAAGTTTTTGGATTGGTTAAAGGACAGAACAATCCCAAGGCCGAGTCAATCCGCGACGAGTTTCCGTTTGTTCAACTCGTACCTGGTGACCTTGCCGATTTTTCGAGCCTCGTTAGCGCACTAGAAATGTCACAGCCAGATGAAGTTTATAATTTGGGCGCGATCTCGTTTGTGGCGATGTCATTTAATCAGGCCGAACTGACGGGCAACATTACCGGGCTCGGTGTTCTGCGAATGCTTGAAGCAATTCGCCTCGTTGGTGGCGCACGAAAAAGTCCGATTCGTTTTTACCAGGCTTCATCCTCAGAGATGTTTGGCAAGGTGCGCGAAACACCGCAAACAGAAATGACGCCGTTTCATCCGCGATCTCCTTATGGGGTCGCGAAAGTTTTTGCACACGACATCACGGTGAACTATCGAGAAAGTTACGACATGTTCGCTTGCTCAGGCATCTTGTTTAACCACGAAGGTCCTCGTCGAGGGCTCGAATTTGTAACGCGAAAAATCACAAACTCGGTAGCCCGTATAAAACTTGGTCTGCAAAGCGAACTCGTACTCGGAAATCTCGAAGCAAAGCGAGATTGGGGTTTCGCCGGTGATTATGTAGAGGCCATGTGGATGATGTTGCAACAACCGACACCTGACGATTTCGTGATTGCCACAGGCAAAGCGCATTCGATAGAGCAGTTGCTTGAAGTGGCGTTTGGTGCCGCCGAGCTCGGCGACTGGCGAAAATTTGTTCGTCAAGATCAGAGATTTTTTCGCCCCGCCGAAGTTGATTTATTGATTGGCGATGCGACAAAAGCCAAAACAAAACTCGGTTGGCAACCAAAAGTTGGTTTTGAAACCCTGATTCAGATGATGGTTAAAAACGATTTAGATTATGAGTCAAAACGTCGGCGATAACGATCGCAGTTGCGAACGCAGACTTGTAGCAAACGAAATCAATCCGACCATAGAACTTGCAACGAGCGCAATCTCGACGCGCAAAAATAAATCGTCGCTAACCAGCCAGACAGTGAGAATATAAGCAACAAAAGCCATGGACCAACCGATTGCAACATGTTTGTGCCCGTTGAGTGCGATTACTGCTTGTGCGATTGCCAAAGCCATCATGTAAATGCCGCTTGCAAGTGCGAGCAGGGTGATCGTTCGGCGGTCGATGCTTCCGCCATAAACAAGATCAAGAACATTTGGACCGATCGCGAACGCGCCGACAATGCCAAGTATCCCAACACCAAAAACCAAAATGACCAGTTGATTGAATCCAGATCGAAATTCTTTGATGTCGCCACGAGCGGCGAGCCTGGTGAGTCTCGGCAACAGTGCTGCTTGAACTGCTTGAAACAAAAATAACGGCACACGAGTCAACAACACCGCATTGCCGAAAAGCGTGACTTGCTCGGCAGGCGAAGTATCGCCCAATAGCGCAACTGTGATTGGGCCGGCATTTACCAAAGCCGCAGCAAAAATTGATCCACCGAGCAATAGCCCAAGATTTGGTGTGATTTCCGACCAAGTCGCTGGAGGACCGTCTTCCATTTTCAATTGACCGGAAAACAAAATTATTAAAACGCCGACGAGCGGAGTGAGAACGACCACCAGGGCGTAGGCGCCGAGTTGGGTTACTCCTGCGATTAATAAAATAAAGCAAACCACGACGCGAACTGCACCGTCGGCTCCCACGATAAAACCATACGAATTGAATTTTCCAAGTCCTGAGCACAAACCTTTGACGATGTAGAAAACTCCATAAACGGCGATCGCGATCGCCAAACTTGTTGTGACGATTCCGTGACCTTCGAATAGATTGTCATTTACGAATGGCGCGAGAGCGGCGATCGCGGTGATTAGTCCGACGACGATAATCGAACACAGAATCAAAACTTTTCGCACAACTGGTCCGGCACCTTGACCAAGTGCACGGCGATGGGCGATTGCACGACTGATTTCTTGTTCAACTGGTAAAAAGAATCCTGGCGCAATTGCAAACATCACGAACCAAAGTGAAACAAGCGGTTTGAAGCCGTCTTGACCGAGTGCCTGCTGGCCGATCTTGAAAAATGCGTAGATCGTTAAACCAGCAATAATCAAGCCAATTGAAATTGCAATTGTGCCCTCTGGAAGATCAATGCGCTTTCTTTTGGTTGCGAGAGATGAACTCGATGAACTCTCGTTTTGTGCCGACACTAGTTAGTTGAGCTATTTAAAATTGTTTCGCAATTTGATCTTGCAACTTCGACATCGCTTCGCGACGACAAACTTGGGCTTTTTGAAATGTGAGAATGCCGAGCCCAACGGCGATATAAGTTGCATCTTTCGTGATGCGCAACAAATCTTGCGCCTTGATTGGACCTAGTCGCAACTCGTCTAATTTGATATCTCGCACTGTGTCTCCAATCCGCATTTAGTTTATAGAGCGATAGACATCAAATCGGCACAAGTAGCCGCAAGTAGTCTTATTACAGCATGAGTCGGGTCAGATTTGGATCAAATAGGTCGGAGGAGAATTCTGCGCCACCTGTTGTGACGGCGATGGTTGTTCACCAACCAGGGCCATGGTTCGATGAAGTGCTTCAATCACTTGCGAACCAAGATTATTCGGCAGTCAGCCACATATTTTTCTTAACTTCGCAAGTTGTCGACCAAAATGCAGATACTGCTGCATCGCAATTGTTGATGAAAAAGATTCAAAGTGTCTTGCCCGAATCAATCGTTCGCATTGTTGAAGGAAACCCCGGCTTTGGCGTGTTGATAAATGAAACACAACGCATTGTTGAAGGAAACAAAGGCGTATTTTGTGTGATGCATGACGATGTGTTGTTGCAACCGTCGACAATCAGCCAGTTGGTGCACGAGATGCTCGTGTCAAATGCTTCGATTGTTGGCCCGAAACTTGTGCAATGGGATAATCCGACAATCTTAAAGTCGGTTGGACAGTTGATCGATCGGTGCGGCGAGGTTGATCCATTGATAGAGGCAAACGAGCGTGACCAAGAACAACACGATTCGGTCAAAGATGTTTTCTTCATTAGTTCGGCGTGCATGCTTATTAGGGCCGACACATTTCGAGAACTAGATGGCTTTTGCCGCGAGATTTCATTTTTTGGCGAAGATCTTGAGTTTTGTTGGCGCGCACACTTAAGTGGGGCACGAGTGATTATTGCGCCTTCGGCGGTTGTGCGACATCGCGAAATGTTTGCCCTGCGAGCGCCAGAAATTTCAAAAGATGCGTTAACTGCCCGTCACCGCGTGCGAACAGTTGCGACATTGACTTGGAGACTTGTGCTTCCGCTTGTATGGCTGCAGATGCTTGTTACTTCAGTTGTTGAAACAATCTTCGGCGTCTTCAATGGCAATTACAGGGGCCCATTGGCAAACTTGCGCGCAACTGTTTCTGTGTTCATCGATTTTGCGTATGTTTGGGTTCGCCGCCGAGAAGTTCGAAAAGTTCGGCGAGTACCAGCAAGCGATATCAACAAGATGCAGGTGAGGGGTTCGGCACGAATCACAAAATTTATACGACATCGGCGTGCACTTGAATCTTCATCAATTGCATCTGAGGCGAGATCTCAAAAACTCTGGCGAAAAAGCTCAACGAGAGAAGCGGGGTTTGCCCTGCTCGTGATATTTGCGTTAATAATTATTGGTAGTCGTGGAATCATCCTTGGTGGAAGCCGAACAGTTGGTGAAATTTTGCCATTTGAAGGCGGTGCGAATACAGCAGGTTCATTGATGCGTATGTTTCGATCGGGTTGGTGGTCTAGTGGCTTTGGCGAAGCGGCAGCAAACCCAACCGGTCTCGGGTTGCTCGCACTTGGCGGGTTTTTTGTTTTTGGAAACCTGGCATTACTTGAAACTTTGATGATCGTCGGTTCGTTGTTCGTTGGTTTTTTTGGAATGTGGCGACTGTGTGGCTTGTTTTATAACACACGCGCTCGACTAGTTGGGGCGACGGTTTATGTGGCTTTGCCACTTTCTTACGACGCGATTGCGCGCGGTCGTTTCTCGGCGTTGTTGACTGTTGCGGCGTTGCCTTGGGTGTTTGACTTACTACGAAAAGTTGGGGGTCTGCAACCCAGCGAACGAAAAGATTCTTCAACTAATGTGCCTTTGCCAAACTCAGAAAATTCAACTGGTGTTGGTATTACTCGTTTGACACAACTGATCAGCGCCTTAGTTTTGATCCTCGGTCTAGTGACTGCTTTTGCGCCAGCAATTTTGGTGATCACATTTATTGGAGTTGTTTTGTGGTGTGCCGCATCTCTATTTGGTGGAACATCAACGCGCAGTCTTGGCACGATGTTTGCGGTTGGCATCGGTGGCATCTTTGGTGCACTTTTTATTAATCTGCCGTGGTCGATGCATTTTGTTTCACGTCAATGGTGGGAGTTGCTGGCGAGTGACCAATCAATAGGTGAGCGAAACTTGGGGCTAGTTGCCCTTGCGAGTTTGGATTTTGGAAACATAACTGGCGGCACATTGGTGCTTGCGTCGTATTTTTGTGTCGCATGTTCGCTATTGGTTGCAAATAGTTGGCGTTTCGTTTGGGCGTTGCGCTCGTCATTTCTAGTTGCAGGAGGGTTGCTCTTGGCAGTCTTAGATGATCAGGGACTGTTGCCTTTTCAGATGCCAGAACCGGTAATTATTTTGTCACTTGTTGCGTGCGGTTTGGCTCTGGCGAGTGCGACTTGTGCGAGTGTATTTTCTGAGACTTCCGCAAAGAAAACTTCTGATTGGCGCCGGTCAGTTGGTTTGTTGGTTCCTGTTGCGATTTCGGTGGCGATCTTGCCGACACTTCTAGGCGTGGTTGATGGGCGATGGCACCAACCAAATGCAACAGTGTCGCAACTTTTCGCACAGATGCCCGATAATCCTGCTGACGGAAACTATCGAATTTTGTTCGTTGGCGATAATGAATTGCTTCCGATATCGACAAACGCAGTCACGAACAAAGTCTCCTATGGCGTTTCTGACGACGGACCGGTAAATATAGTTTCGCATTGGGCACCACAACGCACGGCGATGAACGAACTCGCAGATCATGCTCTGACCGCTCTTATTGATAGACAAACCGTGCGGGTCGGACGTTTGATGTCTTCATTGGCAATTCGATTTATCGTTGTGCCACTGGGTGATCAGCCGAGTCAGTCGTCACGTTTGTTGATTGATTCACTTTCTAATCAAATTGACCTGCGCCGTTTGTACTTCGCAAAAGACCTTGCGATATTTGAGAACTCGGCCTGGCTGCCGATAGTTAGTTTGCTTGACGAAGAATCGGCAGTAGCCAGTGAAAAAGTGGATGAATCAGCGCTTATCGTTCGAGAACTTCGCTCGTTGCTCCCTTTGTTTATTGATGATCAGAGTGTCTCGAATAAAACCGTGTCCAATGCATTTGAGGGCGGAACAGTGCATCTTGCGGTGCCGTTCAACAATAATTGGCAACTTATCGTTGACAACGCCCGACTCAATCCGCGTGTTGCATTTGGTGCTTCAACCGCGTTTGACGCACCGATTAAGGGCGTAGCAAAGTTGAGTTTTCGAACCTCGAAATTACGAGATCTCTACTTGTTAGCGCAAGCATTGGTTTGGTTTGGTTTATTGTTGCTGGCCGCGAATTTTTCTCGATTCCGCCGTCAAGTTCGTGCCGTCTCCAGCCAAAATGTCAGATTAGTTGCTGACGATTCACAAAAAATAATCAAACTTGATCGAGTCCCGAAATGAATTTTGCAAACTTGTTCGAGAAGATTCGAAAACCACTCGTTGTGCTGTTGCTCATGGCTTGCGTCGGTGGAACGATTTTTATCGGCAAGGTTTATTCGCCCGAAGTCACTAGCGCGCCAATCGCCGAATTAGATGCAAAATTCTTGATGCCCAGCGTTATCGGTGAGTCACTATCCTCAACTTGGTTTTGTCCAGGTGTGCCCGCCCGCGACATAAAAGTAAAAAGCGAGATCGTCGTGGCAAACCCGACTCAAACGCCAATAACCGGCACAATCACCTTGCTTTCAAGCGAAGAGCCAGCATCGTCTTCAACGTTGATCGTCGCACCGTTCTCTCGCGGGGTCTTTGACGCGACTGGTGGGCACAAGAGCCAATACATCAGTGCAATCATCGAACTTGACAGTGGGCAAGCCAGTGTTGAGCAAAGAATCATTCACCTTGCCGGCGACTCGGTTGCCTTGTGCGCCAATGAAACTTCGGATCGTTGGTTTTTCGCAGACGGTTTCACCGGAGCAGAAAGCGAATTTGACATCTTGCTGACAAATCCGTTTCCTGATTCGACCGTTGTTGATTTGAGTTTTGTAACAACAGATGGAAAGCGTCAACCAGCACTTCTTAAAGGCATCGTGTTACGAGGTCAGAGTGTCACCGGAATCTCGATGGGCGAGCAAGGTGCGCGAAATGAGTCGGTGTTGGCCGTGAGTGTGCGCGCAACTTCCGGTCGTTTCATAGCGGGAAAGTTGCAACACTTCTTGGGTCGTGGTCGTCTGGGTTTCACTTCTGCGCTTGGTGCGTCGACTACGAGTCGCCAATGGTGGTTTGCTTCAGGCGAAAAAGGGGCTGGAGTAAACGAAGAATTAATCGTGTTCAATCCAACAGAGATCGATCAATCGGTAAGCGTTGCATTTCTGACGGGTTCTGCTGAAGCCCTTTTGCGTGAGCCACTCATCTTGACCGTGCCTGCTGGGCGAGTGACGATACTTTCAACATCTAATTTGCCTGCGATCGCCAACGGCCGTTATGGCATTCTCGTGTCAAGTGTTACTGACGACTTCATAAGTTCAAATGACGACACGACATCCGAATTTGTCGTGGTTGAGCAAGTAGTTAGTCGCACTCGTGAGAATAAAACTGGTACATCAGTAATTTTGGGCGCCCCTGCGGGTTCGGCATCGCGAGTGTGGACATCGCCAAGCGGTTTGACGGTAGGCGAAGTTGGTTCGATAGTTGTAGCAAATACGACTTCGCTCGATACAACAGTTCGGGTCTCTACTATCGGTCCAGCAGGTGCAGCACCGATTGTCGGTCTTGAACAAGTCGTGCTCAAGGCGGCATCGGTGATTTCAATAGAGATTCCGCCATCAATTGCCCAGTTGCAAATTTTGATTGAATCTGAAACAGAGGCGATTGTGCAGCGCGAGTTTTCGCGCGGTCATCAACTTTATGGATTAAGCGGAGTTCTTGCGTTGCCATATCGCTCACAACAAGTTGTAACCAATAAATAATGCAAAAACTCATCGCATCATTGATTTTGGTATTCGCAGCAGCACTTAGTTTTTTCATCCGCAGGCGCAAACCAGATGCGCCATCGCAAACTTCTCACACTGTGCCGCAACAATTAAGTCGAGACGATTTTCTCTCCGTAGAAAAACCATGGTTGCTTGCGGTGTTCACTTCTTCGACATGTGATGCATGCCAAGATGTTGCAACCAAGGCAAAGGTGCTCGCTAGCAAAGATGTCGCGGTACAAATAATCGAATTTCAAGAAATGTCAGACTTGCACGCGCGGTATTCAATTGATGCAGTACCGACGACGGTTATCGCCGATCATCTCGGAGTAGTGCAATACGGGGTACTCGGGCCGGTAAGTGCAACAGATTTATGGGCAGCAATGGCTCGATGTCGCGACCCAAAAAGTTCAACAGAACTTTGCTAAGAAGCAACAACAATTTTTAACCTAGTTTTGCTCGGGTTTTTCGCTTGGCTTGAGATTTGCGCCCGGCGAAGGCTCGACGATTTGCGGTCGACCCAAGCCCTGCTGCACAAGTTTTGCAACCACTGGTCCGTCGATCGTCTCTTGCTCAAGCAACGCTTGTGCAACAAGATCCAAGCCGGCGCGGTTTTTTTCGATGAGCACTCTCGCTCGACTTTCTTGTTCGCGCAGAATTAGTCCGATTTCGGAGTCGATCATTCGGGCGGTCTCGTCTGAATACTCGCGTCCACTCGTCATTAAGTCTTCACCAAGAAACACTTGTTGCTGACCACTCCAGGCCATTGGGCCAACCGCATCGCTCATACCCCATTCGCGTACCATGCGTCGCGCAATTGAAGTTGCTTGTTCAAGATCGTTGGCGGCACCACTATTGAGATGACCAAACACGATCATCTCGGCAACCCGACCACCCATCGCCTTGCAGATCATGTCTTGAAAGTATTCGCGCGAGTACGTGTGCCGTTCTTCGGGCAGTGTCCAGGTGATTCCGAGCGCCATTCCACGCGGCAAAATAGTCACTTTGTGAAGTGGATCGCTATTTGGCAGGACAGTTGCCAACACCGCGTGTCCACCTTCGTGATATGCAGTTGCACGCTTTTCTTCGGCATTAAGTATCAGACTCTCTCGGCGTGCACCCATAATCACGCGATCTCGAGCATTTTCGAAATCGATGTGCTCAATTATTTTTGAACCACGGCGCACAGCAAGAAGAGCCGCTTCATTGATTAGGTTGGCAAGATCTGCACCGCTCATGCCGGGTGTTGCTTTGGCCATTGTTTCTAGAACGACATCGGGCCCCATGCGCTTTCCTTTTGAATGCACATTAAGAATCGCCAAACGCTCGTCGTATTCAGGCAACGGCATTATTACTTGGCGGTCAAATCGACCAGGTCGAAGTAGCGCGGCATCTAAAATATCTGGACGGTTTGTAGCCGCCATCACGATCACGCCTTCGGTTGTTTCAAAGCCGTCCATTTCGGCAAGCAACTGATTAAGCGTTTGCTCTCGTTCGTCATGACCGCCGCCTAGACCCGCACCACGCTTGCGACCGATTGAATCAATCTCGTCAACAAAAATAATTGCTCGTCCCATTTTGCGTGCTTGTTGAAATAGGTCGCGCACGCGGCTTGCGCCAACGCCAACGAACATCTCCATGAAGTCTGAACCTGTGACCGACAAAAAGCCAACACCAGCTTCACCAGCAACGGCTCTGGCGAACAGAGTTTTGCCCGTACCTGGAGGACCAACCAATAGCACACCTTTCGGCACTCGCGCACCGATTTCTTTGAAACTCTCTGGCATTTTCAAGAAATCGACGACTTCTTTAATTTCTTGCTTCACGCCGTCGTATCCTGCAACGTCTGCAAAAGTCGTCGCTGGTTTATCTGCGTTGTAATTTTTTGCGCGACTGCGACCAATTGACATGATGCTGCCGGCTTGACCCATCGCACGGCGCTGCATCCAAAAGAAAAAGCCCATGATCAGAACGAATGGCAGCAGTAGTGGAATCAAACTGGTGAAGAAGTTGCCTTGAGGAGTTGAATAGTCGTAGTCAACACCCTTTTCTTTAAGCAAAGTTTCGTCGCCGTCTGAAAGGGCGACTGCGCCAGTGGTCGTAAATTCGCTTCCGTCTTTAAGTTTTCCGCTGATCACATTTGAAAGATTGTTGATTTCAATACTTGATACTTGGTTTTCTCTGACTCGGTCTAAGAACTCGGTATAACTGAGTTTGGTCGCCGGCGATGTGGGCCAAATTCGAGGACCTGCGATCAGCAGAATGACAACGCCGACAATCGCCCAAGTTGCCCAACGTGGCATACCTGACTTCTCGCCGTCTTTTTTCGAGCCAGTTGAGTTGGTCGGTTTATTGTTCGAATTTTTGCTGGAGCCGATGCCAATAAATGAATTTAATTTATTTTTCGATTTCTTTGGCGACGAATTTGGACGCTTTGATGATGATGGCTTTGATGGTGGTGGTGGCGGGGGAAGTTTGGTCACGGATCCAATGATACGACCACCCTGTATCGCCGAACACAGCCAAATCTTTAATAGAGCGTGTGATTGATGTCGTGTTTGATGTCGCGTTTGACAGCCGCACGTAATAGGTAATCCACCGTGACTGCACGTCAATGAATTACCTTATATATATGGCTCGAAGATGCTCTCGTTCTACTTGTAACGAAGTCGCCTCAATTACATTGACTTATCAGTACAGTCGTGCCTTGATTTGGGTTGATGATTTAACTGATGATCGAGAGCCGCATGCGTATGACTTGTGCGAACGACACGGGGCACGAATCAGCGCGCCATCGGGTTGGCGTCTTGAAGATCGTCGCAGTCGTTTTCAAGTGGCTACACCAAATCGCCTAGCGGGATGAGCCAGTCTCCATGGGCTCCGCCCTATGGGCAAGAGCCGATGAGCGGGCAAGATCAGACAGAACAAGAAAACCAACTGGCGACGAAAAAATTTTCAGTCCGCGTAATTCTCGGCATTTGGACAGCAAGTTATGCCATTGCAATTCTTCTGACAACACTTGCTTTAGCGTCGTCTGGCAACCTTGCTGACAAAGTTGGTGACAAAATTGCTGAACCAAATTGGCTTGTGGGTGTCTCTGCAGTTTTCTTGTGGGGGCCATTTATTTTCGCGTTGAGTATTGCTTCGCGACGCGTTGGCAGTGGCAATTTCGCAAAAGATTATTTCTTGAAGTTTCGTTTTATCGATCTTTTAGGTATTCCGATAGGCGTTTTAAGCCAAGTATTTCTCGTCGGACTAGTGACTTGGCCATTTCATGTTTTATTTCCAGAAAAATTTGATCCAGAAAATGTTGAGCGGCGAGCCCGTGATCTTTTTGATAACGCCCATGGCATCTGGCTGGTTGTACTTGTAATTGTCGTCGTGTTTGGTGCGCCGATAGTCGAAGAGTTGGTTTATCGTGGATTAATTCAAGGACATTTGCGCGGGTCGATCAATGAAATTGCGGCGCTGTTTATAACTGCGGTTTGGTTTGCCGGCATTCATTTTCAGATTGTTGAGTTTCCTGGATTACTGGCATTTGCAATTGTGCTCGGTAGTTGTTTTCATTTTACAAAAAGGCTGGGTATGTCAGTTGTTGCGCACGTTGCGTTTAATGCAACAGGGTTAATCTTCGTCGCATTGCTTTAGGCACCTCATTTTTGAAAGGCAATTAAAATTATTTAGATAGTAGAGTTTTCAAGTAATGAAGATTAAGAGTGTCGCTAATTGGAGCCCTCAGCAGGTTATATCGGCGTTAATTGTCGGTGGGTCGACCTTGATGCTGTTCTTGACATTGCAGCCAGAATTAATTTTTTCAAACAACACACCAACAGGTGGCGACATGGGCGCCCATGTTTATGGTCCCGCATTTTTGCGTGATTTCATGTTGCCGCACTTTCGTCTAAATGGATGGAGTAACGACTGGTACGCGGGCTTTCCGATGTATCGGTTCTACATGTTGATTCCGGCATTATTGGTGCTTGTTGTTGATCTAATCGCACCATATGGCATTGCGCTGAAGATAATTGCGGTAATCGGTATTTTGACATTGCCCGTCTGCACATGGCTGTTTGGCAAGTTTTCTCGGCTGCTGTTTCCGATCCCTGAGATTATGGCTTTGGCATCGGTTGTTTTCTTATATGACGAAAGTTTTACGATCTATGGCGGAAACATCGCGTCGACAATGGCTGGCGAATTTTCTTTCTCGATTTCGCTGTCGCTCGCGGTGCTGACATTCGGGTTATTCATTCGATCACTCAACGAAGGTCGTGGTCACATGATCACGGCTTGCGTGCTGGCGCTTAGCGCACTTTCTCACGGAATCGTTTTGCTTTTTGTTTTTGGTGGCGTCGCACTGATTGCAATTTTGTGGCAGGTGTTAAATACTGGTCGCCGAATTTTGAATTCGGCAAGTTTGATTATTGGTACGGCAATTTTGCTGTCTGCTTTTTGGGTAGTCCCATTTTTGACAAGCCACGCATATATGACCGACATGAAATACGAACCGCGTCCAAGTGGTACCGCCGACTCGTTTTGGCAGATGTACTTTCCATTGCCGCTTTATTGGAATATTTTCATCACACTGTTTGCAGTCGTCGGGTTCGTTGCTTGCATTTTGCGACGCAATCGAGTTGGTATCTGGATGGGCGTTTATTGTGCAGTGCTCGTGATCGGCGTTTTTATAAGTCGTGGCGGGTTGCCAGTTATCGGAATGTTGTGGAACCCAAGACTGTTGCCGTTTCTTTATTTGCTTCGCTACATGTTGATGATGATTGGTCTGTATGAACTCGTTGTCGGTCTATGGCGTGTCACTTCTTTGCTTCGAGTCGCCAACAATGCACTGGCTAAAGAAAGTTTTGAGTCAGTAGTGCCGGTTATCTCGCTACGAAACATTGCTCAGTTCAATATGTGGTGGGCAACTGCGATGGCGTTACTTGTCGTCAGTGTGATTGGTTTTAGATTTC
>CAMAQQ010000002.1 GCA_945860575.1 Ferrithrix thermotolerans DSM 19514 | reverse complement strand
CCGCGAGAGCGGTCGATTGCCTCGTGCCATTGTGCACGATCGAGTTTTTCTGTCGGGGTTACTACTTTTGCGGGTTTAGCTGTAATCGTTGCCTGCGCAATTGACGGCCAAGTACCAACAGCAATACCTGCCAGAAATGCGGCGCCAAGTGTGGTGGCTTCGGCAACCGGCGAGATTTCGATATTCAAGCCAGTGGCATTAGCAAGAGATTGTGTGAATGTCTGATTCTCGCTCATGCCGCCGTCAACTCGCAACGATGACACGGAGAGTTTGGTGTCGGCAATTACGGCATCGAGCATGTCTGCCCCGCGATGTGCGATGCCTTCAAGAACGGCTCGAACAATATGTGCTCGCGTCGTGCCACGAGTCAAACCGAGCAATGTGCCGCGTGCACCGTAATCCCAATGTGGCGTGCCTAGTCCAAAGAGTGCAGGTACGAAAACCACGCCACCAGAATCTTTGACTTGCGATGCAATCTCATGACTTTCTTGACTTGTTGAAATAATTTGTAAATCATCGCGAAGCCATTCGATGTTCGTGCCCGCTGAAAGCATTATCGCCTCGGCTGCCCAATATGTCGTCTGCTCGTCGCTGTAGGCCACGAGTGGATAACTGCCGTTTTCTGATCGCTGCATTTTTGTGGGGCCGGCGGTTCCGGTAAACACATCAAGCATTCCGCCAGTACCGAAAGTTATTTTTGTGGCACCACTATTGATGCATCCTTGACCAATTAATGATGATTGTTGATCACCAATCAACGATGCAATCACAGGTGCACCCGGCAATGCAGTTGCGTTGCCAATCACGCCAGTCGACTTGACAATCTTTGGGAGCAACGAAACGTCAACTTTTAGCAGACCGCAGATTCGTTCAGACCAAGACGACGCATCAATTGTGCATAAACCTGTGGCTCCGGCATTAGTTGAGTCGGTCACATGTAATTCGTTATTAGAAAGCACTGATGCGACCCACGAATCAACCGTGCCGATTCTTACGTCACTTAGATCAAGATTTTTCGCCACCAAATAGTTTTGAATCATCCACGCAGCTTTTGTTGCCGTCTGGTTTGGCGCAAGTTTGATTGAGTGATCAGATGCCGCAGTGATGCACTCAATCACGGTTCGCAAGTCTTGCCAGCCGAGTGCGGGGCCAAGAGGTTTACCAGTTGATTTACTCCACATCACAGTTGATGCACGCTGATTGGTTATACCAACTGCCTCGATCTTGTCTGAATTTTTGGATTGTGAGATGGTCGCATTGCACACCCGCAAAATAGCGTCGCCCATTTTCTGTGGATCAAATTCGACATGACCTGGTGTTGGGGTGTCTGGTCGGCACGATTCGTAATTTAAAAAATTTACAGAGCCGTCTTCGCGCACGACTGCCGCACGCAAACCACTAGTGCCGACGTCGACGACCAGAATGCCCAAGGTGCTATTTCTTTGTTTTGACTTCGCCGCGACTTGAGGCAAAGCCGAGTTTGCCCGGATTTAAAACATCTTTTGGATCGAGTGCATTTTTGATCGCCGCTAGAACATCGTGCGCCGGCCCGAGAGCACGCTTGATATATTTCGCACGATTGATCCCAACTCCGTGGTGGTGCGAAAGATTCGCGCCTGCATCAAGTGCCGAATTTTGTGCCGCATTCCAAACAGCCTCGTAGGTTGTTTCGATTGCTTCAAGCGTGTTGGTTGTCGGCTCTGCTACAAAAGTAAAATAAATGCACGCGCCATCGACATAACTGTGCGAAATATGACAACTCGCACTTCTTGCACCAGTAACGGCCATTATTGATTTCTTTACAGATTCTGCGACTTGATTTACTTTTGACCAGGCAACGGCAACTTCCATCGTGTCGATCACGAATCCCTTTTGAGATAAAACTTGCAAACCACTTGTGTCGTTGCGGTGATCCATCCAATGTTCGACAAGCGCGACATCTGCGGGCTGGGCATTATTTGCTTGACAGGCATTATCGACAATTTTCATCATCGCGTCTATCAAAATAGTTTCTCCTTCATCAAGCACTAACAGCGCGCATTGAGTTCCATCCCCAGAGTGAGCGCGCTTGCTCTCGCGTTCGTCATAAAGGCGCAACACGGCAGGTGTGGCACCACTACGAATAGAGACTCGCATCGCTTCAACTGCATCGGCGAACGAACTGAACATATATGCCGCCCGTCGTTGAGCTGGGGCGATTGGATGTGCACGCAACCAAACTTTGCTGATTATCCCGAATGATCCTTCGCTGCCGATAAACAGTGAACTGAGATTTGGGCCAGCCGCGCCTGCTGGTTCGGTGCCCGTGAGAATAACCGAGCCATCGGCGAGTACGACTTCGAGGCCGGCAACCATGTCGTCGATTTTTCCGTAGCGAGTTGAAAACTGGCCCGCACCGCGAGATCCAATCCATCCACCAACAGTTGAGATATCAAAGGATTGTGGGAAATGCCCTACCGATAGATGGTGCTTTTCGCGTAAAACGTTTTCTAGATCTGGACCAAAAGTTCCGGGGAGGACCTCAACAAGACCCGAAATTTCGTCGACATTTATAACACCAGCAAGTGAAGTCATGTCAATTACGACGCCGCCAAATAATGGAACAGCCGCGCCGCAAACACCAGATCGTCCACCCGACACGGTTACGGCAATCGAGTTGGTCGAGCACAACGCGACGATGTCGCTGATGTGTTTAGTCGTTGTCGGCCTACAAATTACATCGGCGCGCCGAGCCGTCTGTGCGTTGAGCGACCAATGCATCGCCAGTGGCCACCAATCACGCGAGTGTTCAACACGATCGGCAAGATCGCTTGAACTCGCGCAAATCTTATTTAAATCAGCAAGCAATGATGCAGAAACAGGTGTACCGCTTGTTTCAAATCGGTCGGTGATCTGACTGACATCCGCCGAGAATTCAATCGGTGGTGTTCGTCGTGTAGTCGTCATGAATTGTCCTTAAACGGTTACTGAGGCTTCGTCTTCAAGCGAGCAAGAGTTGGCGAACGCCAGCACTTGGTTATTGATCTCTTGCTCCGACCAATTGAGTAGAGGCGCAACTTGTTCGGCGACATTTCGGGCGTTGGCGACGGTCGCGCGTCGATTAATTATTCGACTTCGGGTTCGACGCGAAAGAATGTCGTCAAGAGTTATAGCCATCTCATGGGTTACGGCAAAAACAGCCTCAGCACGCAAGTAGGGCAGCCCAGGAATCAATTGCTCGCCAAGGCTTGCATCTTGTTTGATTAGATCTCTAATTATTTGTGCCTCGCTACCAAACCGCAAGTACAGGTGTTGATCGCGGGCGTCACTATTTTTGGCACTTTTAGAACTGGCTCCGATCAATGACAAACCTTTAGTTTTGCAACGAGGCTTTTTGCCAAGACAAAGGAGTGCTTCGTCCACGGCATCTTCGGCCATTTTGCGATAGGTCGTAAGTTTTCCGCCCGTCACCGTGATCATTCCAGATTTTGTTGCAGCAACTTTGTGTCGTCGCGAAAGATCTGCGGTTCGAGAATTAATTTTTTCGCCGCTGACACTTTTGACTAGCGGTCTTAGTCCAGACCACACAGCCGTAATGTCGTCGCGAGTGATATCTGTAGTGACTGCGGCGTTAAGAGCTTTAAGTACGTAGTCGATATCGGTGCTGGTGCACTGCGGGTCATCGATTGAACCTTGATAATCGGTGTCAGTTGTGCCGACGTATGTGTATTGATATGTGCCGTCAAAATTAGAGATCCACGGCACGACAAATAAACTTCGCTTATCGCCTGGCACCGGTATCACGACGGCGATGTCATTGCGAACTTTTTTCCATGGCACGGTTAGATGTACACCTTTTGCTGGTCGAATACTGTCCGGGTCATAGCCAAGGTCGGTGGTTAAAACTTCGTCTGACCAGACGCCTGCAGCGTTGATCACTATTCGTGCTTGAACTTCGAAAGTTTCTGCGTCATGAGTTGTGACTTGAACCCCGCATGTTTTGCCATTGTCATCATGCAAGATCTTGTCAACAGCCGTGTAATTCGAAATAACAGCCCCATGATTTATTGCTGTGCGAGCAAGTGCGACACAGATACGCGCATCGTCGGCCATCGCATCGTAATAAACATATGCCGACCCGAGTCGCTCGCGCTGCATCGTCGGTAGATGCAAAAATGCTTTGTCAGCTTTGAGGCGACGATGAAACTTTCCGATTCGCCAACCGCCAGTAAGGTCATACATCCACATTGCCGAGCCAAGTGCGCGCGCAATTTTTTTCGAGACGACACCATCCCGATTAAGAATTGGAATCATGAACGGCAAAGTTTGCACGAGGTGTGGGGCGTTGCGCTTTAGTCTTTGGCGTTCGTGCAGTGCTTCGTAAACAAGTCGAACTTCGCCCTGTTGCAGATAACGAAGTCCACCATGAATCAATTTGCTGCTTTTCGAAGATGTTCCAGACGCCAGGTCTTCGCGCTCAACCAACGCCACGCTCAGCCCGCGAGACGCGGCGTCTAAAGCGACGCCAAGTCCAGTTACGCCACCCCCAATAACAACAATGTCGAAAGTCTGCGACTTCAATTTCGCAAGAGTCTCGACACGATTTTGAGTTCGGTCAATCGGCTGGGGCATTGCCACAGCCTAAAGCAAGGCTGGTTATTCGCCGAGTCGTGAACAGGTTTTGCGAACC
This sequence comes from Ferrithrix thermotolerans DSM 19514, assembly GCA_945860575.1. Taxonomy (GTDB): domain Bacteria; phylum Actinomycetota; class Acidimicrobiia; order Acidimicrobiales; family Ilumatobacteraceae; genus BACL27. The sequence goes on along the minus strand of CAMAQQ010000002.1, from coordinate 22,962 downwards.
GAATTAGCCATAAGTCACATCAATTGTTAATTAGCATGACTTGCAAATTAGAGTCAGACTGGTTATCGTCATTGGCATGCGTTCGCCAAATGAACTTGTTCAAGTATTTCGAGACAAGCAAATGAAGCTGACTCCGCAGCGCCAACTGTTGTTTAATTTGTTGCACGAAAACGACAGTCATCCAACTGCCGAGTCTCTGTTTGAGATCGCCAGCAAGCAAATGCCTGGTATTTCTCTTCGTACTATCTACCAAACTCTTGGTGAACTCGCCGAAATGGGAGAACTGCAACTCGTCGACCTAGGCAACGGTGCGACGAGATTTGATCCGAATATGGGCGAGCATCAACATTTTGTTTGTGATTCGTGCGGTGCGATACATGATGTGGATATAACTTCTGCGCCAAGGTTGCGCGCTGGTAGTGCCGACGGATTTGCTGTTGAAGAAATTGGTGTCGTGTTTCACGGACGCTGCAATCGTTGTAATTTATCGAATCAGGGCAAACTAGAGTCGCAACAAATTAAAAGATCTCCTGGTCTCCAGGCGAAAAAAATAAAGCGAGTTAAGTCAAATTAACGAGCATTAATTAATCAATAACCAAACCAACAACCAAAATAACAAGGGAGAATCATCATGGCCAAACTAAATGGCACCAAGACACATGAGAATCTCAAGGAAGCGTTTGCTGGCGAGAGCCAAGCGAATCGACGCTACTTGTGGTTCGCACAGAAGGCAGACATCGAGGGTTATCCAGATGCAGCGGCATTGTTCCGTTCAGTCGCCGAAGGCGAAACCGGACACGCACACGGCCACTTGGATTACCTGGCAGAAGTTGGCGACCCAGCATCTGGCGAGCCAATCGGTGACACAGTAGAAAACTTCAAGGCATCAGTCGCAGGCGAGACCTATGAGTACACACAGATGTACCCAGGTTTTTCTAAGACTGCTCGCGAAGAAGGATTCACAGAAATCGCTGACTGGTTTGAAACTCTCGCTCGCGCAGAGAAAAGCCATGCAGGTCGATTCGGCGATGGCCTCAAAGCCCTCGGCTAGATAGCCAGTTAATTAGATAGTTCAATAATTAGTTAGTTAGTGCCGGTGTCGCTCGGTTTTTGCGGGCGACACCAGCACTGAAATTTTTATCCCCCTTTGAAATTCGTGAGACACCATAATGACAATTATTTACGATCCGCAACACGCTAAATATCTAGATGAAGCAGATACTCGCGAAGAGATGACACGCGTTTACGACATGTGTCATGGGTGTCGACTTTGCTTCAAGTTCTGTCCATCTTTTCCTACGCTGTTTAATTACATCGATGCACATGATGATCAAGATGCAGGCAAAATGACACCTGCACAGCAAGATCATGTTGCCGACGAATGCTTTCAATGCAAATTGTGTTATGTCAATTGCCCGTACACACCTGGAATCCACGAGTGGGCATTAGATTTCCCGAGGTTGATGCTGCGTGTTGATGCGATGCGCCGCGCCAACGGTCAAGTTTCGATGCGAAGCAAAGTAACCACAGCGATGCTTGGTCGAACCGACGCACTCGGCATGGCGGCGACATCGTCCGGCCCGATTGCCAACAAAGTGATGGGCGCAAAGCCAGGTTCGTTTATTCGTAAAGTCGTCGAAGCAACTGCGGGTGTTTCGAGTGTTCGATTGTTGCCCGCATTTGCTCGGCAAAGATTTTCGACTTGGTTTAATCGACGAACAAGACCGCAACTTGCCAAACAGCAAGGCAAAGTTACGGTTTACCCGACCTGTCTGGTTGAGTACCAAGAACCTGCAATTGGTCATGCATTAGTAAACGTCTACGAACGCAACGGTATTGAATGCTCGCTGAGTGACGCTGGCTGTTGTGGTGCACCGTTTTTGCATAGCGGCGACATGGAGCAATTCACGAAAGTTGCGGTTAAAAATGTTGCAACCCTCGCCGCTGAAGTTCGAAAAGGCACCGACATTGTCGTTCCCCAACCAACCTGTGGCTATGTTTTGAAAAAAGATTATCTTGACTACGTAGGTGGACCAGACGCACAACTCGTAGCTGACAATACTTATGATGCGGCCGAATATTTGATGAAAGTGCACAAAACTGAAGGCTCGTCATTAGACACGAACTTCGTTGGCGAGATTCCTGAGTCGATCACTTACCACACTCCATGTCACTTAAGGGCTCAAAATATCGGACTTAAGAGTCGTGACTTGATGAAGTTGACTGGTTCAAAAATCAAACTCGTGCAGCAATGTTCCGGCATTGACGGCATGTGGGGGTTGCGCGCAGAAAATGCAGAACTATCGGTGCCGATTGCTCAAAAACTAGGAGAGATGATTCGCGATGCCGACTCTGAAGTTGTCGCGGGCGACTGCCACTTGGCAAACACTGCAATCACAGAGCAAACCGGTGAGACACCACTTCACCCATTGCAAGTGATCGCTAAGGCTTACGGAATCAAACCAGAACAAACCAAACCTAAAAGCTAAAAACGAAAATTACCAGGAGGTAATTCAAAATGAAAACAGAAACAGCGTCAACTAGTCGAAAATTAACATTCAGTGACATCCTTGATCATCGGGCTTACGAGCGCATTCGTGCAGGCCGTCAAAATGAAGTTTTTGAAATTAAGCGCCGACGCAGAATCGCACTTGGAACGATGATGATGGTGATGTTTGAAAACAGAGTAACAATGCAGGCTCAAATTCAAGAGATGTTGCGCGTTGAAAAAGTTTTGACCGATGAGGGTGTGCTTGAAGAACTCAAGGCTTACAACCCGTTGATCCCCGAGCAGGGTCAGCTCTCGGCGACTTTGTTTATTGAACTCACGACAGATGCACAGGTTCGCGAATGGTTGCCAAAGCTTGTCGGCATCGAGCGAGCGATCGCGATCAAATTGTCGAACGGTGACGTTGTCAACGCGGTTGTCGAAGAGAGCCATGCCGAGCAACTTACGCGCGAAAATGTAACCGCTGCCGTGCACTACATCCGCTTCGAATTTTCGCCACAGCAAATCGATGAATTTGCCAAGGGCGATGTTCAATTGGTCTCTCTTTTGCCAAATTACATTGAAGCCACAGAACTCGCTGAGTACACCGTCACCGAATTGCTGATCGATCTTCGCGATTGACACTAAATAGAAATTGGTTATCTGCCAATTTCTCAATATTGCGGATTGGCGGAGTGGGTCACTGAAGCCCTAGTCTCTCGGTTGCTACGAGAACAAGGGGGTTCAAGTTGGACGAGTTCGACATAACTTGGCGCGCAAATGGCGCTTGCCAAGGCCTTGATCCGGATATTTTTTATCCTGAAAGCGAAGATAATTGCGACGAGGCAATTTCAATCTGTAAAACATGTCAAGTGCGCATAGCGTGTCTTAACTATGCACTTGATACCCGCGAAAAACAGGGCGTCTGGGGCGGTGCCTCGGCACGAGAGCGGCGCAGGTTGCTGCGAGTTGGTCGGCGTAGCGCCTAGGCGAGAACTCGCATGAGTGAGATCGAACATGCCGGCGGTTGGCCGCAAATAATCTCGCAGTTGTTGTCGCGAAAAGATTTATCTGCAAGTCAAGCCGGGGCGGCAATGCGTTCGGTGCTTTCAGGTGAAGCGACGCCTTCACAAATAACCGCTTTCATTATTTCGCTCAGGGCGAAAGGTGAAACCGAAATTGAACTTGAAGGCATGCTGGCAGAAGTGCGTCGGGCTGCCGAGCGTGTCGTGTTGAGCGATGACATATCGCAGCGAGCACTTGACATTGTTGGCACAGGTGGTGACCACAGCTATTCGGTGAATGTTTCGACGATGGCTGCAATGGTGGTGGCAGGCGCGGGGATTCCAGTTTGCAAACACGGCAGTCGAGCGTCTTCGTCTAAGAGTGGCGCCGCCGATGTGCTTGAAGCACTTGGTGTCGCGATCGAACTAGACGGCCCAGGCGTAACCCGGTGTGTTGAAGAGGCTGGTTTTGGTTTCTGTTTCGCGCAACGATTTCATCCCGCTTTCCGTTTTACTGGTCCATCACGACGTGAGATCGGCGTGCCGACTGTATTTAATTTGCTCGGACCAATGGCCAACCCAGCGCCGGTTTCTTTCATGGTGGTTGGTGTCGGAGACCCAAAGGCGGCCACCGTGATGGCACATGCCTTGGTCACTCGAGGTGTGAATCGTGCTTGGGTTGTGCACGGGCATGGCGGCATGGATGAACTTTCGTTAAGTGGAAGGTGTCCAGTTGTAGAAATGAACCATGGCAAGTTGCGCGAATTCGAAATTGATCCTCAGTCTTTAGGGCTTGGCTTTGCTGAAGTTGCTGCTGTTCGTGGTGGCGAGCCCCGCGACAATGCAAAAGTGTTTCGCGAGTTGCTGGACGGTGCGAAAGGACCGATCAGGGATATCGTTTTGCTCAACGCCGCCGCAGGAGTTGTCGTGGCTGGTAAAGCCGATGACATGCAGCAGGGTATTGAGATTGCCGCAACATCAATTGACTCTGGGTCGGCGAGAGATGTTTTGGATGAAGTAATTCGCGTAAGTGTTGATGCTGCCAAGCACATGGCACACTAAAATCGTCACCTAGACCTTTCTTATGAACACATCAAATAAATCAGTCGCCGTGCGTGTGCCGGCAAGTTCGGCGAATATTGGTCCTGGCTTTGACGTGCTGGGTATGGCTTTGTCACTGCATCTTGAGGCTGGCTTCGGTACTTCACCAGCCGACTCAATAGAAGCCATAGAAAATCATCCAACACTCGTTGCATTCAGGCACTGCGGTGGCACTGGGCCATTGTGGGTTCGTTCACAAATGCCAATGGGTAAAGGTTTGGGGTTTAGTGGTGCCGCACGCATCGCTGGTGTTTCACTTGCACATGCACAAAAAAACGGCACAGATGAAACTGTTTTTCAAAACGCACATCGCGAGATCTTGACGATTGCTGCTGAACTTGAAGGACATCCAGACAATGTTGCGGCATCGCTACTTGGTGGCGTGGTGGCGAGTGTTGCCGGTTTTACAGTTCGGATTCCAACACTGCTTGATCCTTCGATAATTGTTTGGGTTCCACAACAGCAGACATCAACCAAAGAATCGCGAACGAAACTACCGGCCAATGTTTCGTTTGCAGACGCGGTATTCAACGTCGGACGCACAGCACTTTTGGTTGCCGCTTTGGCCGCAAACGATATTTCGGCACTTCAAACTGCGACGCAAGATCGTCTGCATCAAGATGTTCGTTTCAAAAAAGTTCCTGCTTCACAAGAGGCATTAACTTGTTTATTGAATGCAGGTGCGTGGTGTGCATGGCTATCTGGTTCTGGGCCAACTGTTGCCGCGATGTGTGACGGCGCAGATGCCCAGCGGATTGCGGAGACTTTGCCAGATCACGGTTCGACCATGGTCTTGCAAATCGCCGATCATGGCGCGCAACTTCTCGCTATCTAATCACCCTGTTACACCCATTGGGCAGTATTAACTCACATAGTTAAACAAAGGAGCCCACGCGTGAAAGATTTCCCCCGAATCCCAGTTGCAATTCAAGAATCACGAAATGACGGTTCACTCGAAATAAGTTGCGAGACCTGTGTGATGCGGGCAAGTGCCGCTTGTGACGATTGCGTGGTCGCGTTCTTCTGCGACGAATCGAGCGAATCGGCGGTGATTTTGAACCTAGAAGAACAAAGAACTCTAAGAATGCTGGCAAATGCCGGAATGGTGCCTACGCTTCGGCATCGTGCAGTTAGCTAAAAAACCCGACACCAAATCGAGCGATTCAGCGCTCAAATCACAGCTCAAACCAAAACCGACTCGAACTCCTTTCGTTCAGTCAAGTCGCTACGCAGATCAATTAATTGCACTTGGTCTCACCTCGGGCTTACACCGAGTCGGCGTGACTAACGCCGATGTTTTGAATCGCGCCCGAGATGTGCTCACCGAGCGAAAATCTCTCGGGCTACACAACGAGATGCAATTTACTTATCGCAATCCAATCAGAAGTACAGATCCAACCAGCACAATGCCAACCGCGCGATCAATAATTGTTGGCGCGCGATCGTACGCCACAGAGATGCCGCAAAAACCCGCCGAATTGTCTGCACGAGTTGCCCGCTATGCATGGGCTGATTACTACGAACAGCTGCGTGGCGGTCTCGGGCAAATTGCGGCACAACTAAAGACAGACGGTTGGCGAGCAATTGTTTTAGCAGATGATAATTCAATCGTTGATCGTGAAGTCGCTTACCAGGCAGGTCTTGGCTGGTACGGCAAGAATGCAAATCTATTGATCGATGGTGCTGGAAGTTATTTTGTACTCGGCAGCGTGCTGACTGATGCGCCACTGGCGCCCATAACAACAAGCGTCAAAGATGGTTGTGGATCATGTCGAAGATGCATTGATAATTGTCCGACTCAGGCGATAGTTGCACCAGGTGTGGTTGACGCACGAAAATGTTTGGCATGGTTGTTGCAAAAACCTGGTGTCTTTGATCCTGCTTATCGCGTTGCACTTGGTGATCGAATTTACGGATGCGATGATTGCCAAGAAGTCTGTCCGCCGACAGTTCGTCATGCAATCGTCGAAGAGCCAAATGGCGAAACTCGTGCGTGGACAAGTGTGGCGACAATATTGAGTGTCGATGATGAAACTTTGCTCAACAATTTTAATGCATGGTATATCGCAGACCGTGACCCAAAGTGGCTTCGTCGTAACGCGCTGATCATTCTTGGCAATGTTGGCGATGCTTCGGATGAAAGTACGAAAAGTATTCTTAAGCGCTACTTAATAGACAGCGAACCGATATTACGAGCGCATGCAGTTTGGGCGACAGCCCGTTTAGGTTTGAATCATTTGTTGCCGAGCAAAGACAGCGACCCAATAGTTCAGGCTGAACTCGACACATTGCCGAGCGTAAAGTAGTAACAAGTGAAGCATCTATTGGTAACAAATGATTTTCCGCCGAAAATCGGTGGTATTCAGAATGTGCTTTACGAGTGGTGGCGCCGTCTGCCACCTGAAAACTTTGCCGTGTTGACGAGCCCTTACCGCGGAGCCAAAGAGTTTGACGCCGCACAAAAGTTTTTGATCAGGCGAATCACCGAGCCGGTTCTTTTGCCGCACCCACTAATGGCTCGACGGATAAATCAAATGGCACGAGAAGTCGGCGCCGAACTAGTTGTGCTCGACCCAGCCGTGCCGCTCGGCATCGTTGGTCCGTGGCTTGACATGCCTTATGTGGTTGTTCTGCATGGAGCCGAAGTAACTGTGCCTGGCCGACTGCCGGTGACATCAAAATTGCTCGGAAATGTTTTGCGCAAGGCTTCAGGCATTGTTGCGTCAGGCACATATCCCGCAGAAGAAGCGCGCCGATGCGCAGGTCGCGATCTTGATATCACCGTCGTGACTCCAGGCGTTGATGTCTCACGATTTCGAGAATTGTCGCAACCGCAAAAATTGAGTGCCCGAAAACAATTTGGCATCGCTGATGACGCAGAACTCATCGTCGGTGTTAGTCGACTCGTACCACGAAAAGGTTTCGATATTTTGATTCGTGCGGCGGCTCACTTGGCCAATGACTATCCAAAGTTGCGAGTTGTGATTGCCGGCGGTGGTCGTGATCGAAATCGTCTTGATCGAATTATCCGTGAGTTGCGTGCACCAGTGACGATGCTTGGTCGAGTAAGCGACGCAGATCTACCGAATCTTTACGGGTGTGCTGATATTTGTGCGATGCTTTGTCGATCTCGATGGGGTGGTCTAGAGCAAGAAGGGTTCGGAATTGTTTTTGCAGAGGCCGCAGCCTGTGGGATACCACAAATTGCCGGTCGCAGTGGAGGAGCAGCCGATGCGGTTGAAAACGGTGAGACAGGATTGATCATTGAAAACCCAAACAGGGTCAGCGAAGTTGTCGCCGGGATCAGACGATTGTTGGACGATAATAATGAGCGGCAAAAGATGGGTCATGCATCGCGATTGAGAGCCGAAAGTCTGTTTGACTATGACAAACTCGCCCTAACGCTGGGTCGAGCGTTGAAATCGCTCTAGTTTGTGTTTGAATAGTGGGGTGCCAGATACAGCAGTTGAGTCAGAAATAATCGCGGCGACACCAGAGCATTGTTTTGCGGTGGCGTCTGATGTTGAACAGTATCCGCAATGGGCACACGATGTGAAAGAAGTGAATATTCGTGAGCGTGATGCGAATTCGCGACCTGTGTTGGTCGACTATCGAGTTGCCGCGCTAGGACGAAGCTCGAGTTACTCGCTTAAATATGACTATTCGAAAGCGCCAAAAAGCATTTCGTGGCATCTTGCTGAAGGTGACATCGAGCGTGCGATCGATGGCGAATACCGATTCGAATCATCAGGGGATTCAACAAAAGTTACATACTTATTATCTATTGAGTTGATAGTTCCAATTCCGGGTTTCATCAAACGTCGTGCCGAAGGCCGAATATTACACACCTTGAAGGAACTAAAGGTTCGCTGCGAGTCGTGACTGCGGTTGCTGGCATTGATGTCGGCGGAACAAAATGTCTCGGAGTTCTGTTCGATGGCGGAGAAATTGTTAAGTCTGTTCGCCGTCCGACGCCACACGCCGACCACTTAGTTTCGACGCTTGCAGAAATCGCGAGAGAACTCGGTGAGTATAAAACTCTCGGTATCGGTGTGCCGGGGCTAATCACACCGTCTGGTGTTGTGCGAGAATCCCCCAATTTGACTGGTGCGATCGAACTTGACCTGCGCACGCTATTACAAAAAGAACTTGGTCACACAATTGATGTTGAAAACGACGCAACTTGCGCCGCGCACGCAGAGTGGCAATACGGTGCTGGTCGTGGCGCCACCGATATGTGGATGGTTACTTTGGGCACCGGAATCGGTGGCGGATTTGTTTCTGGTTCTAAGTTGCAGCGGGGTAGTCATGGTTTTGCCGGCGAGATCGGACACATGATCGTTGAGTCGCAAGGCATATTGTGCCCGTGCGGGCAACGCGGATGTTGGGAGCGTTATGCGTCGGGTTCTGGGCTGGCAACAATTGCTGGTGGCGAGCGCGGTGAAGAAGTTATTGCTCGCGCAGTCGCAGGCGACAAGCAGGCTCTGGGTTACTTAGATGCATTTGGCAAGTGGGTCGCGATTGGTTTGGTGAACTTGACGAACATCACCGACCCAAATGTGATTGTGATTGGTGGCGGTCTGGCCGAAGCAGCAGATTCTGTGATGCCTCATATCAAGAACTGGTTCAAAAAACTGCTTTACGCACCTGAAAATCGTGAGCACCCAGAATTGCGCGTGGCACAACTCGGTGAAAGCGCGGGCGCAATCGGTGCCGCGTTGTTGTCGGCGCTTTAAAAAATTAAAGCTTTTATTTCGCCCAGTTCATCGATCGCTTGACGGCCGTCTGCCAAATTTCGTAACCACTCGGTTTCGTAGAGGGTATAAAAGTTTTTTCAAGTTGCCATGCATCGGAGATATCTTGCGTTGATTGCCAAACTCCCTTTGCTAAACCTGCGAGATACGCCGCACCAATCGCGGTCGTCTCTAATTCTTTTGGCCGCAGCACATTTACTCCTAGATGATCGGATTGCAATTGCAACATAAAATCAATTACCGAAGCGCCACCATCAACTTTTAATTCGGTAATCGCCACTCCAGATGCTTTTGACATTGCTTCAACGACATCGCGGGTTTGAAACACGATCGATTCAATTGTGGCTCGTGCGATATGTGCGCGCGAGGTACCGCGAGTGATACCAAAAATCGCACCGCGCGCGTATGCATCCCACCACGGACTACCAAGACCTGTGAACGCGGGTACAACTACGACGCCACCCGAGTCGTTGACGCTTTGCGCTAGGGCGGTAATTTCACTGGCATTGTCGATGATGTTCAAGCCGTCGCGTAGCCATTGAATTGCAGCACCCGTCACGAAAATTGCACCTTCAAGTGCATAGATTGGTCGGTCGCTACCAAGTTGCCAAGCAATAGTTGTCAGCATCCCATCTCTGGGTGACGGGCATTTTGTTCCGATATTCATCAACACGAAACTGCCTGTGCCGTATGTATTTTTGGTGCTACCCGCATCAAAACACGCTTGACCGAATAGTGCCGCGTGTTGGTCGCCCGCAACACCGCTGATTGAGATGCCTGCCGGCACAGAACCGTGTTGAATGGTGACACCAAAGTCGCCACTTGATGCGCGAACTTCAGGCAAAAACTTCTGTTGTATGCCAAGCAATTTGGTTAGTTGATCACTCCAACACAATTTTGAGATGTCAAACAACATTGTTCTGCTTGCATTTGTGCAGTCTGTAACAAAAGATTTTGATCCAGTCAGATTCCAAATCAGCCAAGAGTCGATCGTTCCGATACAAAGATCGTCATCTTGCCGAATTTCGCGGTTATGCAACAGCCATTCGATTTTTGTTCCTGAGAAATAAGGGTCGAGAACCAAACCGGTTTGTTGTCGCACCAATGGCAAATTCTCGGCGAGTTGAACACACCGATCGGCGGTTCGTCGGTCTTGCCAAACTATTGCGTTACCGTATGGCTTGCCCGTTTGTTTGTTCCAGGCAACGATTGTCTCGCGTTGATTGGTGATTCCGATTGCGGTAATCGTTTGGTTTATTTGCCGGGCGACGTCTTGCAATGTCGCGAGGACTGCCTGCCATATTTCTTGGGCATCATGTTCAACCCAACCAGGTTGTGGAAAGTATTGAGTAAATTCGCGATACGACGAAATCGAATCAGAACCGTCGGCAAACACTGCGCGAGACCGCACGCCAGTTGTTCCTGCATCAATGGCAATGACGACGCTCATTGGCTTATAACTTACAAATAATTTGTCGCCGTCTCAACAGCATCTAATTGCCTTCGCAAATCAAATCACTTAATGCTTCAAAAATCTCAGGACAGGCGATCAAAATTTCGGCCGGGCTTGAAATGGCGCCATGAAAATCTCCACTGCGCGCACCAGCCTCAATGGCAATTAGTTCTGCCGCCGCGATATCCCAAGAATGTAAATTCTCTTCAAAATACGCGTCAACTCTTCCGCACGCCACGAAACATATGTCTACACTTGCCGCCCCGAGTCGACGAATATCTCGCACTTTGTGAATAAAAGTCGAGACACGCTTTGATTGAAGAGTTCGATGTTCTGGCGAATAACTAAAGCCCGTGCAAACCAATGCTTTTGCAATATCTGTAATTTCGTTGCATCGAATTCGTTCACCATTCAAAAATGCCCCACCGCCACGGGTCGCTGAAAATACTTCGTCTAGCGCGGGTATATATACGACACCGACTAGTGGGCCATTTTCATCGCTAATACCAATAGACACGCTCCAACTCGGCAAGGCATATAGAAAATTTGTCGTGCCATCAATTGGGTCGATACACCATGTGTAGTTGTTGTTACCAGAGTGCGAGCCACCCTCTTCGCCAATAATTGAGTCGTCGGGTCGGCGAGAACGAATTTCATCGACGATGTATTTTTCCGTGGCCTTGTCGAATTCGGTAACCATGTCGGTGCTGGTTGTTTTAGTTTGAACATCTTTCAATCCGGCGCGCCGGCCTGCATACGCCCGCTTGCCACCGGTCACCGCGAGTTCTATGCAGATTTCTAGAAGAACTTTCGATTCAGAGTTGCTCATTTATGACCATCAAGTTCTCGCCATTCACCGACTGCTCGCAAAACAAGCACGACAACAACGCTCATTCCTGCTGCGCTGATCACCGCTCCAGATACGAGGCCAATCGAGTTCGGCACATCACACGAACCTTGACACTGCAAATCAATTAGCGAAAATCCAATTAGCGCACCCGCGAAACCAGCAAGCATGATCCCGATAAAGGCGATAACGCGCGCACCTACCGAAGGCAGGGCCGAAAGTGCGCGAGCATTAGTGTCCTGTTTGGTAGTCATCCTTATGAGCGTAGGTTCACGAACCCAAGTTGCGATGCATGGCTAGCGTTTGATTCGTGGGTGCTCGCCAAAGTTCGGATTTCCGAACGATTTTGCATGTGGATATGGACATGTTTTATGTTGCAGTCGAATTACGTCGAAATCCGCATCTTGTTGGTAAGCCAGTAGTTGTCGGTGGCGATGGTTCGCGAGGCGTAGTCGCCGCAGCATCATATGAGGCCCGAAGGTTTGGCGTTTTTTCGGCGATGTCGTCGTCGCAGGCAAAACGACTTTGCCCGCAGGCAATTTTCTTGCCAGGAGACCACGATCATTATTCGGATGTCAGCGCCGAAGTATTTCAAGTATTCAACGAGTTCACACCGTTAGTTGAGGGACTTTCACTGGATGAAGCATTCATGGATGTCTCTGGTTCGTTGCGGCTATTTGGCTCTGGTTCAACAATCGCTCACGAAGTCAGGCGTCGCGTTGCCGAAGTAACTCAACTGACTTGTAGCGTCGGCATTGCGCCGAATAAGTTTTTGGCGAAACTTGCGTCAGTTGTTGCCAAGCCCAAAGCGTCACGACAAGGAGTCGTCGCGGGGCATGGAGTTTTTGAAGTCGTGCCGACTCACGAACTCGAATTTTTGTATCCCCTTGATGTTGATGCGCTTTGGGGAGTCGGACCAGTGACGCTAAAGAAACTTCAAGGCCTCGGAATCAAAACAGTCGGAGACCTCGCAGCATTCGACTTAGCAGTGTTGATTGCAGTTCTGGGCGATTCACAAGGGCGTCATTTGACAATGCTCGCGCAAGGCATTGATGATCGAGATGTTGAACCTGACCGCGACGCCAAATCAATTGGCCACGAAGAGACTTTTTCAAGTGACATCACCGAATACGAAACTGCACATGACATTCTTGTGCGACTTGCAGATTCTGTGGCGACTCGGTGTCGAAATTCGGGTGTTGGCGCGCGAACGGTTTCGTTGAAAATTAAATACTCAGACTTTCAGTTGGTAACGCGGTCGATAAGCGTCGAAATGCCGGTCTCGACGGCGCCGGCGATGGTTCGACTGCTCGAGCCGTTGTTACGTAATATTGACTTGAAAGCTGGTGTTCGGTTGCTCGGCGTGAGTGCGAGAAATCTTGTCGCCCCCGAACAGCAAATGAGTTTGTTTGATGTGACTTCGGGCGATGAATCAGCCAATAATTTAGACGCCGCCTGGAGTACTACTACTTCGGCAATCGACGAGATTCGCGATCGGTTCGGTGATTCGGCGATAAAGCCTGCGAGCACACTTGGTCAAGAGCGTGACCCAAGTTCTTCAAAGTGGGGCCCCAGCGACCCTAAATCGCAATAAACCTCGCCTACAATCGGGCTAGAGAATTAAGAGTCAACCGAATCACAAAGCGACAGTGGAGGTCATGTGCCGTTATCAGACAACGAACGACAAATTCTTGCGCAAATTGAGCACGATCTCAAAGAGGATGAAAAGTTTGCTCAAGCCGTCTCTTCAAAAGGTCTGTATCGACATTCGGCGAAGACCGCTTGGTGGGCAGGTGTCGGAATTGTTGCCTCAATGGTTTTAACAATTCTTGGTTTGCAAGTTCATTTTGCCCTGGCATTCGTCGGTTTTCTGGCAATGCTTGCATGTGCATTAATCGTCGAACGCCAATTGCGTGCGATGTCAAAAGTTGGCCTGCGTGACGTCTCTGAATCGTTGAAAGCATCTCGCGCGAATGCCCAACGCATGCGCGAAAAGTTTACGCGCGAGCGCTAGAGAACTTTCCGGGTGACTTCGCGCGGTTATTTCGCAGTTGACATCGGTGGCACGAAACTTTCAGTCGGAGTCGTTTCTTTAAATGGTGAAGTTCTGTTGCATGGGCGAGCCGTAACGCCACAGACAAATGTGTGGCAAGCATTAAGTGAATTAATAAAGTCGCAACTCGCATTGACCGATGTTGAGCTTGTTGGTTGTGGCGTCGGATGTGGCGGACCGATGACTCCAGATGGCGAACTGGTTTCTACTTTGCACATTGCGGAATGGCGTGATTTTCCATTGCGCTCAAAGTTGCAAGAACTTACTCAGATGCCCGTCTATATCGACAATGATGCGAAAGCGCTGGTGCAGGGTGAAGTCTGGTGTGGTGCCGTAGCCGGCCAAACAGATGTCATTGGCATGGTCGTGTCAACTGGCGTTGGTGGCGGAATCATCTCGGGCGGAAAGATTCTCAACGGCAGAATCGGCAATGCGGGTCACATCGGTCATGTAATTGTTGAACCCAACGGTCGGTTATGTGCTTGTGGTTCGCAAGGTTGTCTTGAGGCGCACGCATCTGGTCGGTCTATCGAAGCAATCACTGGTAAACCCGCAGCCGAGGCAGGTCTTGAAGTAATTCAAAATACAGGTCGACTTGTAGCACGAGCACTCACCAGTGTCGGCGCAATAATGGATTTGCGTAGCGCTGTGATCGCTGGTTCTGTGGCTCTCGGTTTTGGCGACCCATTTTTTGAGACCGTGCAAAGCGAGCTAAATCGCATTGCCAAGATTGAATTTATTCGTGACTTCACTGTTTGCAGGGCTGGGCTCGGTCAGTTATCGCCGCTCGTTGGGGCGGCAGCAGTAGCTCGCAATCTAGGATGTGATTCATGAAACCTGTCTACGAGCCTGCGGCTGAAGAATATCGCGAGAAGGTCCAAGCATTTTTGGCTGAGAAACTCCCTGCAACTTGGAAGGGAATCGGTTCTCTGGAAGGCAACGCCGCCGAAGAGTTTATGAAGCAGTGGCGACAGGTGCTTTCGTCGAGTCCGTACCTTGCACCAGGTTGGCCCGTTGAATACGGCGGTGGTGGGCTCTCGGCTCTTGAGCAAGTGATCGTTGCCGAAGAATTTGCACGTGCTGGCGTGCCAACAGGTTCGTTCAACGATGTTTTTGGTATTCAAATGCTCGGCAACACATTGCTGATCTGGGGCACCGAAGAACAAAAAAGACATTACCTACCAAGAATTATTTCGGGTCAAGATCTTTGGTGTCAGGGATACAGCGAACCAAACGCCGGTTCAGATCTTGGCAACGTCGCACTAAAGGCAACTCTCGACGGCGATCAATTTATTTTAAACGGGCAAAAAATTTGGACTTCATCTGGTCAGCATGCGACACATATTTTCACGCTCGCTCGCACAAATCCTGATGCGCCAAAACATAAAGGTATCTCGTTTTTATTGGTTGATATGCGTCAGCCAGGAGTTGAAGTGCGCCCGATCAAGATGATCTCAGGCGAGAGCGAATTCAACGAAGTGTTCTACACCGATGCGGCATGTCCAAAAGAAAACATCGTCGGTGGATTGAATAACGGTTGGGCTGTTGCGATGTCGCTACTTGGATACGAACGCGGAGAAGCGGCGGCAACATTGTCGATTCGGTTTCAAGCCGAATTTGATCGACTTCTTGCGCTTGCCCAAGAACGTGGCGTTTCAACCGATCCGAGAATTCGTCAACGCTTAAGCGAGTGCTACGGCCGAGTGCAAATTATGAAATACCTCGGCTTGCGTACGCTTACAAAATTTGTTGCCGGTCATCATCCAGGGCCAGACGGCGCAATCTCAAAGTTGTATTGGAGCGAATATCACAAAATAGTTACCGAACTTGCGATGGATATTCTCGGCGCAGATGGCCTTGTGCCCGTCGGGCGCAAACCGATTTCGTCGTTTCAAACAGACGATGGCGGCGCCGAAAATAGTTCGATGAGTTGGGCGATGACATTCTTGAATGCGCGTGCAGGCACAATTTACGCGGGCTCTTCTCAAGTTCAACGCAATATCATCGGCGAGATGGTGCTTGGATTGCCCAAAGAGCCCAAACCCAACTAACTAATGAAAGTTATGTCGGGCATTCGGTCAGGTGCGTCGATTTTTGTTGCAGTGCTTTGTCGCCCAAGTTTGTGGGCCACGGCGCTAACACAGGTGGTTCGTTTGACCCCACGGAGATGGTGGGCTCGAGCCCCATTTTTGCCCGTGCCGACTCGCGAATACATACGTTTTCGGGTCTTGACACAATATGGTGAGCGCGGCCACACACTCGACGTAGTCGATGTATTGAGCTACTTACGTTGGCTGAAAGAATCGCAATGAGAAGCGCACTGGTGCTCAACGCAACTTTTGAGCCTCTCTCAATCGTTCCTGCTCGGCGCGCAATCTGTTTGGTGCTCTCGGATAAAGCCGAAATAGTCGAAGACGACGGAACACAAGTGCATGCTGAAACTTTTGTGATGCCAGGACCGCTGGTAATTCGGTTGCGATATGTCGTCAAAGTTCCTTATCATCGTCGCACTGCAATGTCGAGGCGGGCGATATTTGCGCGAGACAATCATTGTTGTCAATATTGCGGCGCTCTTGCCGACAGCATTGACCATGTCATGCCCCGATCTCGAGGCGGTATGCATGTTTGGGAGAATGTCACGGCTGCGTGTCGAGGTTGCAATCTAAAAAAACGAGATCGCACTCCTGATGAAGCAGGAATGCGTCTGGCAAATAAACCACACACGCCACGAGAACTTGCTTGGATCACCGTTTCGGTAGGCAGGATTCCTGAAGCATGGAAACAGTATCTCGCTTACGCGTCGTAAATTTCTTATAGAAACTTTCTGAGAAGTTCGTTGATGAAGTCCTGGCAGATACATCACATTCGTGACTCGGCTGAGTCGGTGCACTCTCGAGATTTGCCAGCAGAGCGATCAATCTGGCGCGCTTCAATCACTGAGTCAGCGATCGTGTTGGGTTCAAAACAATCATTCGAAATTGTTAATCAGCAAGCCTGCGATAATGATGGTGTTAGTGTCGTTCGCCGGCGCAGTGGTGGCGGTGTGGTTTTTCTTGGCGTCAACGACCATCTATGGATTGATTTTGTGATTGAGCGTGACGATGCTTTATGGAGCGATGATATTGGAAGGTCGATGTGGTGGGTTGGCGATTTGTGGGCCGCTGCGCTCGCCGAAAATGAAGTGGCTTCGCGCGATCAATTAATTGTGCATCGGGGTGGTTTAGAGCGAAACGAAATTTCAGATTTGGTTTGTTTTGCGGGGCTTGGGCCGGGCGAAGTAACACTGCACGACAAAAAATTGGTGGGTATTTCGCAGCGACGAACAAGAGAGATGGCAAGGTTTCAATGCGTGCTGCACAGTCGCTGGTCGATCGGGGCTTACGAAAAATACCTGGATTTTGAAAAACTCTCGGGCAACAAAAAAATCCTCGGCTCAGACTTCAATTCAATTCAAACTGGCGTTTCAGGCGGCCTCAATGAGATCGCCAATTCGTTGATTGTTTTGGCTGAAACGCTTTAGCTAGTTCACTAACTAGCTCACTAACTAGCTCACTAGTTAAAACCAGCAATCCGCGTTTGCAGTAACTAGACCAATTCGCTCAAAAATTAGTGGGGGAAAGTGGGGTTAAATCCACTTAAGTGGGGGAAAGTGGGTTATACTCCTTTCAGGTCGCGGAGGGAGCTCCAAAGCCTTTTAAATAATGGGTTTTGGGACAAAGCGGAGGGTCAGTGTTTGTAGGTGCACACGAGCGTCAATTGGATCCAAAGGGTCGCATCGCTCTGCCAGCCGCTTTCCGTCCACGCCTCGAGCCAAAGTGCTATCTCGCCCTTGGACGCGACAAATGTGTCGACGTATTGACCACTGAAGCTTTCTTGTCCGTAGCCAATGACGCGATGGACAAAGTTCGTCGTGGCGAAATGGACCGCAAACAGCAGCGCGCCTTGTCTTCAAACATGATTGAAGTAACTGTCGACAACCAGGGTCGCATCAACATCGACGAGAAATTGCGCACCTACGCGGGGCTTCAACTTAATTCGCGGGTTGTTGTCAGCGGTTCTTTTGATCGTGTTGAAATTTGGGATCCAGAGCGTCATCAGCGAATAAGTGATTCGGGTGCCCAAGAACTTGCAGGCGCAGAGTAGCGAACGAGGGGAGGTCGGCAACAAATTTTTTGCAACCGTCACAAGTTGCATCAGTTTCGATTATCAGC
The DNA here is from genome assembly GCA_945860575.1 of Ferrithrix thermotolerans DSM 19514. GTDB lineage: Bacteria > Actinomycetota > Acidimicrobiia > Acidimicrobiales > Ilumatobacteraceae > BACL27. The sequence goes on along the minus strand of CAMAQQ010000002.1, from coordinate 5,051 downwards.
AGTCTTCCGACTAACAAGATGGATAGCACCCAACTCCGCTCGCTACTGTCTCGCTATCCGGGGAGAAATCCCGGAGGCACCGTTGGTCGGGGGGCTGCTGATAAGCGAAGCGATCGTGGTGACGAGTTGCAGGTTGCAAGACTGCCATGACGACTGAAAATAGTTCAGACCTAAACTCACAGTTCAATTCACAGGGCAAGTCGCATGAGCCTGTGATGCTCGAAGAAGTTGCTCAATGTTTTACAACGGTGCCCCCCGGCGTTGTAGTTGATGCAACATTCGGTCTTGGTGGTCACGCCAAGGCAATTTTAAAAGCCAACCCATCATTGCAAATTTTGGGTTTAGATCAAGATGCAGATGCCATTGCAAATGCAGAGCGAATGATTGCCGACGACTCGTCACTGCATGGACGGTTAACAGTTCGTCGAGTTCGCTTTGATTCGTTGAGTGAGGTTCTTGAAGAACTTTCTATAAAAGAAATATCTGGTGCACTATTTGATCTCGGGGTTTCGTCGCCGCAACTTGATATTGCTGAGCGCGGATTTTCTTATCGAAATGATGGTCCGTTGGATATGCGAATGGATCAACGCGGTGAACTTAGTGCTGCCGATGTCGTGAATAGTTATCAAGAATCTGAACTTGCTGGCATCATCACGCAAAACGCAGACGAACGATTCGCAAGACGAATTGCCCGCGCAATTGTCGCTGCTCGGCCGATTCATACGACTACACACCTGGCTGAAGTGATTGTTGCCGCAATCCCTGCGCCGGCTCGCCGCACGGGCGGGCATCCTGCAAAGCGAACATTTCAAGCAATTCGAATTGAAGTCAACAAAGAACTTGAGATTCTTGCGAGAGCACTGCAGGTTGCAATTGACGCAACAAAAATTGGTGGGCGAGTAGCAGTTCTGACATATCACTCGGGTGAAAATCGAATTGTTAAACAAGTTTTTCGGGCATCTGAAAAAGACGCCGACGAACCAAAAATCGGATCACCATTTGTTCACGAGTCGCAACTTGGCACACGCCGTGTTCGCCGAGTACGAATGGCTCAATACCCAACCGAGCAAGAGCAAACCAAAAATCGCCGGGCCAAGTCGGCTCGGTTGCGAGTTATCGAAAAAGTCCCCGCAGGGGCGCGGGGCCTTGGGCTAAAGGACGGGAACTGAGATGTCCGCGGCTTATTCTCGTCGCCAAGAATCGATTCGTAAACACCGAGTTGAACCTGTAACTCGAGCAGGAACCCGAGCAGTTACTCGGCCAGTCTCGCGACCAGTTGCGAGACCAGTCTCTAGAACAGATACCCATCAAGTCTCTCGGCCAATTACGAGACAAGTCTCTCGGCCAGTCTCTCGACCAATTACGAGACAAGTTTCGCGACCAGTTTCGCGACCAGTCTCTCGACCAGGAAATCGACGAAACAGCAAACAAAATAATGCAAAACCGCAATTACGAGTTGTGCAACCAGTTACAAGATCAAAATTCTCAAAAATTACTTTAGTTATATTTGCCCTCGCTTCTGTCTTGACATTTATTGTGATTTTTCAAACAGTGATTGCCGAGCAGCAGTTGCAACTGGACAAAGTAAGCACTGATGTTCGACTTGCTCGTCAGCATTACAACGAACTTCGCCAGCAACGCGCCGAATTGCGGTCGCCAGACTATTTGCGAGCCCAAGCGATCATCTTGGGCATGTGGCCCGGATCAGGCGCAAAGTTCGAAGAGATTCCTGCGGATGTTGTAACGATGGTCTTGGCTTCAACGGGAGACATGGATGATTCAATTGCTCTACCGCGCAATTCAGATCAGCTTGTGCTTGAGAGTTCAGGATCAACACCATGAGCCTGTCGATTCGCGAGCGTCGCGCCGAAAGTCTCGGCAGGTCAAAAAGAATCAAACAATCCAGGGGCAAGGCTCTTTCAAAACGAAAAATTCGAGCGAACCAAAAGCATCGAAAGCACGTTGCTCAAATTTCTCATCGAAATGGCGCTGTAGTTGACAAAGGTTTCGATGTGTTTACAGAGAATCTCAAAATCGGAACCGTTCAAAGACGTACCAGTTTCATGTTCTCAGTGGTTGCGCTGTTGCTGGTCGGACTCGGTGTTCGCGTTGCATTGCTGCAGACTGTTTGGTCCGGCGATTATCGTGACGCCAGTGTTTCACAACGAACAAGAGTTCAAACACTTCGTGCTGAACGCGGATCGATTTTGGATCGCAACGGACAAGAATTGGCGTTGCCGATACCGACACGAACAGTTTTCGCAGATCCGCGCTCAATAACCGACCCGATCGGTGTCGCCAATGCCGTCGGTGGCATTTTGCAAATGACAGACGAAGCGAAACTCGAATTGTCGATCAAACTTCGAGACCAAAGTTCAAGCTTCGTGTATGTTGCTCGTCAAGCAGATCAGCAACTTGCGGATGTGATCATTGCTCTCGGGCTCAAAGGTGTTTCGTCTTATCGCGAATCCAGTCGGGCGTTGACCAGCAGTGGTTTGCGTGGATTGATTGGCCGTACAGACATTGATGGTCTTGGTATTTCGGGTCTTGAGTTGCAATATCAAGATTTGCTCGCCGGCGAAGATGGTCGCATCGCGCGTGAGGTGAACGCCAATGGAAAGTCAATGGCAGCGGGCTCGAGTGATGTTATTGAAGCGATACCTGGTGGCAGGCTGGTGACGACAATAAATCGCACAATTCAATTTCAGATCGATCAAATTCTCACGCAGCAAGTTCAGTTCGTGCAAGCGCGTGGCGGCTCGGCGATCGTGATGGACACTAAAACTGGTGAGATTTATGCGATGTCGAATATTCGTCAAAATACTGATGGAAGTTACACGAGCGATTCAGGAAACTTCGCCGCAGTTGAAGCCCATGAACCTGGTTCGGTCGCCAAAGTGTTCAGCATCGCTGCAGCAATCAACGAAGGCAAAGCAACACCAGCCACGAAGTTCACGGTGCCTTACGAAGAAATTTACGACAAAGGTAGCGACTGGGAATACAAAGTTTCAGATGGATATTTTCACCCAACCGAAGATATGACGGTACGAAAAATTATTGTTGATTCGTCGAACAACGGAACCGTGTTGATTTCGCGTTCGCTAAATAGCAAAACTAATCATGACTATCTTCAGACATTTGGTTTTGGAACAAAGACACCCGTAAATTATCCGGCCGAATCGCAAGGCGTGTTGAAGCCGGCAGAAAAGTGGCAAGGCACCGAGAAAATAACTTTTGCTTACGGATACGGATACACCGCAACTGGTTTGCAACTTGTCTCGGCGGTAAATGCGATCGCCAACAAGGGTGTTTACATCGCGCCAAAATTGGTGAAAGCGACCGTAGATGCCAAGGGAGTCGTCACTGACACTCCACTTTCTGCGACTCGTCAAGTTGTCAGCGAAGCAACCGCGAAAACAATGACCGAGATGATGACCGATGTGGTTTGTTATGGAACAGGTGGACTCGCACAACTCTCAGGGATGAGTGTTGCTGGCAAAACTGGCACCGCCTACAAACTTCAAAAAAATGGCAAATACACGGCAGACGACGGGACCTATGCATATTTCGCTTCATTCGTCGGGTTTTTGCCGGCAGGCAATCCGCAGATGACGGTTCTGGTCTCAATCGACGAACCAGATCCAACTGCAAAAGACCGCTTCGGCGGAAGGGCCGCTGCGCCGGTGTTTGCTCGCATCGGACAAGCCCTGATCAATGAACTTGATATCCGCCCTACGCAAGGTGACGCTGGTTGTGTCGGGTCACGGCCCGCCGACCTCGGAGCGTCGAACTGATATGACAGTCAGATCGCTTCACTTGGCAGATCTTGTTTCGGGAGTAAACGAGGTTGTCGCCCGAGAAGTTCTTGGTGACCAAAATGTCTCGATAAATGAGATCACGCATGACTCAAACAAAATTTCGAATGGCTGCTTGTTTTGTTGCATAGTTGGCGAAAATGTCGACGGTCATGAATTTGCAGTTGACGCAGTAAACAAAGGGGCATCAGCGGTTCTTGTTGAGCGAAAATTGAATCTTCAAGTTCCACAAATAATTGTTGATGATGCTCGCACTGCGATGGGTTTTTTCGCCGCCGAATTCTTCGGCCGCCCAAGTTCGAAATTGAAAGTAATCGGCATCACAGGAACCAATGGCAAGACGACAACTGCTCATCTGTTGGCATCAGTATTGCGCCAGCATGGTTTAGCAACTGCAGTTTTCGGAACTCTCTCAGGTGCACGAACAACCCCTGAAGCTACAGATTTGCAACGATCCTTAGCCAACGAGTTTGAGCGGGGATGCAAAGCAGTGGTGATGGAAGTTTCTTCGCACGCTTTGTCTTTGCATCGCGTCACCGGAACAAAATTCGCTGCAACCATCTTCACAAATCTCGGTCAAGATCATTTAGATTTTCACGGTTCGATGGAAGCGTATTTTGCCGCAAAAGCGAGCTTGTTCACTCCACGATATTCGGACATGTGCATCGTAAATCGCGATGATCATTACGGCGCAAAGTTGATCACGGCTTTGACCGAAGAAAAGCAAATTAATTTAGAAACATTCGGTATCGACGATGCGTCACAAATAGTCGCTGAAGTTGATCATCTTTCTTTCATCTGGAGAGGCGAGAAGATTCAACTCGTCACAGGTGGACACTTCAATGTAATGAACGCGCTAGCTGCCGCGAACGCAGCAGCCAAACTCGGTGTCGCCACAAGCGACATTGCCAAAGGTTTGGCTGCTGCGGACGCAATCGCAGGGAGATTTGAATCTGTATCAGTGGGCCAGAAGTTTGGTGTCGTAGTCGATTACGCGCACACGCCAGAAGCACTGCAAAATATTTTGGTAGCGACCAGAAAATTAGTCAACGATTCGGGTCGAGTGATCGTTGTATTCGGATGCGGTGGTGATCGTGATCATCAAAAACGACCAAAAATGGGAAAAGTTGCAAGTGATTTAGCGGATGTGGTTGTTATCACATCCGACAATCCTCGCTTAGAAGATGCTTCCGTTATCGCCAAACAAATTGAAGATGGGTGCAACCCCGCTTTCAA
>CAMAQQ010000001.1 GCA_945860575.1 Ferrithrix thermotolerans DSM 19514 | reverse complement strand
GGTGCTCGTCATGCGCTCGGATGGGGCAACAAGCCGTTGTTGTTATTTGTCGGACGGATACAACCACTCAAAGGTGTTGACGTTGCAGTGCAGACTCTGGCGGCTCTCAAGCGCACTGATGCAGAACTAATGGTCGTCGGTGGAGCAAGTGGAACATTTGGTTCAAGTGAGACCAGTCATGTTCAACGGTTGATAGTTGATCTTGGACTAACTGGTCGCGTGCATTTTGTTGCGCCACAACCGCATCATTTGTTGTCTACTTATTATCGCGCTGCAGATGTTGTTCTTGTGCCTTCGCGCAGCGAAAGTTTTGGTCTCGTGGCGCTTGAAGCCGCAGCGTGTGGTACCCCAGTTGTGGCGAGTGCCGTTGGTGGACTTTTGAATCTCGTCGAGCACGAACGAACTGGTTATGTCGTCAAAAATCGTGACGTTGAAACCTTCGCCGGTTATACGCGTCGACTTTTGGACGATCCGATTTTGAGTCTTTCAATGGGCACCCATGCTGCTCACCGCGCAAGAAATTATTCTTGGGCTTCGACAGCAGCCAGCGTGATCGGCGTATACGACGCTCTTGAGGCGCGACAATTGGTTGCTTGCTCATAATCTCGTGAGCGATTTATTCGACGACGCGGCGATCGCCCGTGTTGAGCGACAAATCGACGAATGGCTAGGGCGGATTCGAGCGAGCTATACGAACATCGAAGCAGTCGACCGTGCAGAAGGTGACGAAATTAGGTGGTTCATCAGAATGCGTGGAGAAGAAAAAGATTTCACGACAATTTGGTTGACACTCGGTCAGAGAACTTTGCGCTATGAGACCTATGTGATGCCTGCGCCAGAACAAAACGCTGAGCTTCTATACGAGACGATTTTGCGTCGCAACGAAAAACTGGTTGGTGCTCATTTTTCAATCGGAGTTGAAGATGCGATATTTCTTCGCGGCGAATTGGTTCTTACCGCTCTCGCCGAAAGAGAACTAGATCGTGCAATCGGCACCATGTATTCAGTGGTTGAGCAACTTTTTTGGAGCCTCCTAGAAATTGGCTTTGCCAAAGCAAAAGCCATGCGCACACAACGCAGTAGCACTCGAATTACTGAGCGGTCGGGGAAGCCGTTAGGTGGTTCGAGTGCGTCTAACTCGGCTAATTAACCTAATTAGGCTAATTAGCGTGTGCAGGGTGATCTTGTCGTGAGCAACCCGTCGTTGGTCATTGTTGGCGGGGGCAATATGGGGGCTGCATTATCCCGTGGGTTGGTCTCCAATAATTTTTTGAAGCCCAGTGAACTGGCGATTGTTGAGAGCAATGACGAGCGGCGAGCAATTTTGCGTAAAGATTTTCCGCAGACACAAATCTCAGAACAAATGTTGAAATGTGATTCGGTCATAATCGCAGTGAAACCTAATGATGTTTCTGAAATTTGTTCAACATTTAAAAATTTTGGCGTTGAGCAGTTGCTGTCGATTGCCGCCGGAGTAACGATTGCATCAATTGAAATTGCATGTCAAAATTCAATTTCGGTTGTGCGCGCCATGCCGAATACTCCTGCGCTAATTGGTCAGGGTGCGTCGGCGATGGCGGCTGGTGCTAACTGTTCAAGTGATCAGATTTCGTGGGCGAGAAAAATTCTTCTCAGTGTCGGCAAAGTTGTCGAAGTTGAAGAAAATCTGCTTGATGCAGTGACCGGCTTATCTGGAAGTGGCCCAGCGTATATCTTCTTGTTAGCCGAGGCATTAATTGATGCCGGCGTGCAACAAGGGTTGTCGGCCGAAGTTGCCAATGACCTAGTTCGGCAACTCTTGGTCGGATCATCAGCGTTGCTGGCACAAAGTGATGTGAGTCCAGCAAAATTGCGACAAAATGTTACTTCTCCGAATGGTACAACGGCCGCAGGCATTGCCGCGCTTGAGAATAAGCAATTCGCAGAAATTATCTCAGCAGCGGTACACGCAGCAACCGCGCGAAGCAAAGAGCTTGGCCTATAGATATGACTGTACCTAAATGTTGATTATTTCTATCAAAATTTGTTTGATACCTGTTAATCGTGTCTAAAGTGAGAATAGAAATGTCGCAAGATCACCGGGCGGGGTAACCCCCCAACTGGGAGTCGCGCTCGCAAGAGTTGCGCCGTTTGAGCCGGTGCCGTCGGGGGGTTGGCACCGGCTCTTACGTTTCTCAGTATCGTGAGACGCCGATGACAAAAAAATATTCGACGATCTCGTTCCTATCCGACTACGGAACACGCGATGAGTTTGTTGGCGTCGTCAAAAGTGTGATTTATGAAATCGCCCCGAGTTGTCGCGTGGTTGACTTAACACACGAAATTGAGCCGTTTGATGTTCGTGCCGGTTCGCTGAGCCTTGCACGATGTGTGTCATATGTCGCAAGCGGTGTTGTGCTCGCAGTTGTTGATCCAGGAGTTGGCTCAACTCGCCGGGCAATCGCAGTTGAAGTTGCAGATGGCAAAGGAGTTTTTGTTGGCCCAGACAACGGTTTGTTGGCGATGGCTATCGCACTTGCCGGTGGTGCCGGACGAGCAGTTTGCCTGACCAATACTGATTATCATCTCGTCGCACCAGGCGAAACTTTTGCTGGGCGAGATATTTTTGGACCAGTTGCCGCGCATCTTTGCAACGGCGTCGATCTGAGTGAACTCGGAGAGTTGATCGATCCTGCATTGTTGCTTCCTGGCGTGGTGCCTTTGCCACGAGAAGAAAATGGATCGTTGCACGGCGAAGTCACCTGGGTTGATCGCTTCGGCAACTGTCAACTCAATATTGGACCGGACGAAGTGACTGATTTTGGCGCGGTTGTGCGCGTTGAAATCGGTTCTCTATTGAGTGGCGCGAGTGCATCTCGTGAACCTGTCGTGCGATCATTGAAAATTGTTCGGAGTTATGACCAAATTGGTAGTGGCATCGGACTAGTAATTGACTCTTATGGGATGCTTTCGTTGTGCGTAGATCGTGGATCAGCAGCAACCGAACTTCAGATCGGGCAAGGGGATTTGATCGTTCTTTCGGCCCCAACTGATTCGCACCGCCAAGACCCAACCTCGGTTACTACATCAGTAAAAATAAGTCCGACTCGTTAATCTTGAGATAATGCGACCAGCGACGACTCTGACGATTGCGTTGTTGCTTTTGGTTATTTTTGCAGCGGGCATTGCCTCACTTGTAATTCGCTAAATTTTTTCAGCCATCGCGAGCAACTGAGTTATCTTTCGAATTTATACGAGACGAGTTACTGGCGACCAAAAATCCTGAAAATAAAATACATAAGCCAATTAATAAGGTGACGGCAAACGCCCGATCTTTGCCGAGGCGACCGGCAAAAGATCCACTCGCTGAAAGCACAAGTGTTCCCGTTGCGACAAGAACATTTCCGAGCGCCAACCGTTTCGGTGACTTAACGGTGCGCACATTTTTTTGCGAAATCGTCGGTGATGATTTTTGGATCACCCTGAAGATCGACCACAGTGCACCAAAAATTATTATCAGTGCGGGCACACCAGAGCCAACTGCGGCAAGAACTCGTGGGGTAACACCAAATAATTGCCGCGCCGACGGAAACTCGCCGTCGACTATCTCTCGTTTCGCGGGCGCAATCAAGACGACCCCAATCGAGAATGTACTCAGACTTGTCAGATATTTACGAACACGGTCGCCCGTTGTTTTGCTGGTCAACAAATAAATCGTCCCTAGTGCCAGCCATGCAACATTTAGCACTGCCCCCGAAACGAAAAATATTTTGAATATAAATAGTGTCCAGCCAGTTGTCTCGGCCCACCACAATGCCAGCGAACCCACGGCAAAAAGACTCATTGCGATTGTCCACGCCAAGTCGTGCGACTGACCACGAATTTGCCATCGATCAAAGGTGAGCAACGCAAATGCGCAGGCAATCAGCGTCGCTGCGCCCGCAAGCGTTGCATTAATTTGATTGGCTGAGGCCGTAAAGACTGCAATTAGCACTACCGAACGATAACTCTGGTGACAAAAGTCTTGACCGACAAAACACTAAAAGACCGGTTTAACTTTGTGAATTAATGCACTAAGCCCTACCCTAGACACCATGACGCAACTTCAACGACGCAAAATCCCAGACGCAGCAATTGCTCGTTTGCCGATCTATTTGCAGATTCTTAACAACCTCGCGGCAACAAATGTTCTTCGATTTTCGAGTGATGAACTTGCCGCCCTCGCAGGAGTCAACGCAGCCAAGGTGCGAAAAGATCTTTCGTACCTCGGAAGTTACGGCACTCGAGGCGTTGGATACGAAGTTACATATCTGACTCATCAAATTAAACGAGAACTTGGTTTGATGCGTGAATGGAATGTAGTGGTTGTCGGCGCCGGAAATTTGGGATGCGCACTCGCGAAGTTCGATGGTTTTTTATCGCGTGGCTTTCCGGTAGTTGCAATCGTAGACAACGATCCAAAAAAAATTGGACGAACTACAAGTTCGCTGACTGTCGGTGATGTGAACGATCTTAAAAACATTGTTAGAGACGAGAAGATAAGTATCGGTGTGATCACGACTTCTTCCGCCGCGTCGCAGGCCGCAGCCGACTCACTTCTAGACGCAGGCATCACTTCTATTCTCAACTTTGCTCCGGTTGTGTTGTCTACGCCGAGCAGTGTTTCAGTGCGCAATGTAGATCTCGGGGTTGAATTGCAGATCCTGAGTTACTTCGAGCAGATGAGATTTGAAACAGGTGGTAAATCCGAAAATGCACCGCAACTCAATACCGCTGGTGCTCGCTAACTTTTAGCTATTTGGCTGATTCTCACTATTATTAACTAGTGCGTCAGTTACTGAATTCGCGACTTTGGCTTGCGTTCGGGTTACTCACAGTCGCAGGTTTTTTCTTGTTTGCCATCTCGTGTAATGACTGCTTTGGTCGCGGATCAGATGCCGCAGTGATGCAAGATTCAGTTGAGAAAAATATCGAACTTGTCGCGGTTGTTTCAACATTTTCTACGGCTGAAGGATTATCAATTGAAAATGGTCGCACGGTGGGTGACGCAACCGCAAGTCTGGATGACGGCCGGAACATATTTATAGCGTCTGGCACACCAGGCGAACTTGACTGCGCTGATGTGACGAAACAGTCGTCGTGTGTGATGTTGGCGAACATGTTTGGTGATTCGGTGATGTGGTTTGCGATCGTCAATGCAAACGGCCCAACGCCGACTCGGTTTCTTGAGTTGCCAAGTCTTGTTGACATGCTTGATGACGGTGACCGAGGAGTTTTGGCAAACGGTTGGATTGTTCGACTTGCATCGCCAACGATCAAGACTTGCCGCGATGACAGCGGCGCGAGCCGAATTAGTCTGCGCGAATTTATAAATATTTATTCGCCAAACCAAAGCGTTTCAAAGATGAATCTGATTACCGATGAAGTCAACGAAGTAGTCTGCGTTCTATGAAATTGCCGATTTCGCGGGGTCGTATTTCGCATACTTTGTTTGAAGACTTTGCGTGGCTCGTTCGTTCGGTTTTTTCAAAGATCAATGATTCACAGTCGGTTAGATAATCAACTGACTAGGCATCGGGCATAGTGCGCACGATCAACGCGGCGGCTTTATAGGCAGCCTCGGCTGGGCCAAGTTCGTCTGGTCGCAATAAGTTAGCCATGATCCGTAGCACCCACTCCATGAGCGTTCGACTATTGATGCCAACTCGAGATAGTTCGCGCATCAAAACTGGGCGACCGATGATTCGTGCAAATAATCTTGCAACTTTGAAATATTGTCCGTATTCATCTTCAATTATTTGGTCGTAGCGCTTTAGTATCTCCGAATCATTGGCAAGTAGCGCATCATGCAAAACATCGGCAGCGATGTGGGCAGTCTCGTAGGCGTAGTCGATTCCTTCGCCATTAAATGGATTGACGCTGCCGGCCGCATCACCGATAACGATGTGTGTGTTGCCAACTTTTGGTCCGACCGATCCACCCATCGGAATCTTGCCACTAGTTGCCTTGCACTCTGGTTGAGTTGGGTCGATCTCCCAGCGGTCGGCAACCATATACGCATACGAATCAAGTAAATGAGAAGTGTTCACATCTTTAAAGTTTTTGAAAGTTGATAACAGTCCGACGCCGATATTTATGGTGCCGTCGCCGACCGGAAATATCCAACCGTATCCGGGCATCGACTTACCATTGCGATCTTTTACGTCAAGTGCAGATTCAATCCACGGTTCGTCGTGTCTCGGGCTCTTCCAATAAGTACGAATCGCCGTACCGTACGGCCATGATTTTTCACGTGAGGTTCCGATTGCGCGACCGAATCGCGAGTTCGCACCATCAGCGATAATCACATATTGCGCATGAATTGCAATAGTGCTCCCATCAACTTTGTTCGTAACCATTGCACCACGAACACAATCACTTTCAATTATTGGTGCGATTGCTTCATGCTCTTCTAAAAGTTTCGCTCCAGCATCTTGGGCGTTTCGTGCGACCATCATGTCAAGTTCGCGCCGACGCACGACGTATCCATACTGCGGATAAATCGGATGAGTCGGCCATTTCAATTCGAGTGCTTTGCCATGTGCTGTTGCGCGAAGACCTTCGTAGCGATGAAACTGCGACAGTTGATCGCCAAGACCCATGTCGCCGAGTTCTTTAACTGCACGTGGTGTTAATCCATCGCCACATGTTTTTTCTCGTGGAAATTTTTTGCGTTCAATCACAACTACGTCGTGACCAAGCCGCGCCAGCCAAAATCCGGCGGCGGCACCAGCGGGTCCTCCGCCGACTACGAGCACTTCTGTGCGCAGCACTTTTCGAACTTCGCCAGTATTGTCTTGAGCTAGTTCAGTTTCATTTTGCATCTAGGTCCAAGGCTAAACAGGTTTAGTCGTGTTCTACGATGTAAATAGTGTGACGTTGCTCGCTGTTGGCGAACGAAAACTAGTTAATTAATTATTTGCCAGTTGGTCGAGGGTCTGTACCGACATGTGCAGGGGCGTCGGGCATTGAAGCGTAAGTCTCTGCAAGATTGTCAAAGTTAACTGAGCCAGCTTCAAGACCAGCAAAAATCTCTGATTCGGGTGAACACCAGCGTTCGTATTCTGCTTTCCATGTTTCGCTTTCAGAGTCTGCGCCACTCAATTCATAGCGTTCATGGCAGACGACTCCAAGAATTTCCGCGTCAGTTAGACCACCGCTGTATTTTTCGCCCTGCTGAGGCATTGGGTTGCCGTTATATGAAAGCAATTCGTGTGCGCCACCTTCACGGTCTGGGTTGCCATAAATTTTTAGACCCGCAGAAATATATTGTTGCGAGCCTGTGTAGACAAAATTAAGCATGTCCTCGATTTTCGGAAAAGTTTTCAGAACTTCTCCTTGGTATAAAACTCGACCGGCTCCACCAGCGCCATTGGCTCCATGACAACCTGCACAAGATCCGTAGACACCAGCACCCACTGCAAGTGGTCCTTCGACTGTTCTTTCTTGTGGGCGAATCGCGAGCACATACAGCAGCGCCCAAAGGGGCAACAAACTCAAAGTAGCCATCGCCCAAAATGGAATTTTTTTTCGCGTCTTTGCAGCAACTACATAACTTGGATCTGGCGGTGGCGGTGGCGGAGCGCTTGCAACTTGTGGAGCCGGAGTTGGTTTGGCTTGAGAAGTTTTTGCAGGAAGATTTGTCGCGTCGCCGGATGCATCTGCTGCGGGTGCTTTACCAGCTGCTTTGTCACGCGCTTCTTGTGCACGCTTAAGTAGATGCTCGGGTATTCCTGCCACTGCGCTCCTCAGATCACTTTTTTAAAATTCTGGTAGTTAAATTCTCGTAATTAATTTCTGGTAATTAGTTCTTGACTGCTTTCGTCTAACAGGTTAGACGCAAGTCAGGCTGTTGCGAGAAGTTCACTAGCGCACAACCACGCCAGCGACATCACCCGTCAAGATTGACGATTTCATATTGCGTTGAGCATTCGTGAAACTTAGTGACGAAAAAGCCATGCAATATTTACCGAAAAACTGGTGTTGATTATCTGTCGGATTATCGTGACGACTAGGCTAAAAACAGTTTCTCACGAGGAAAGGCAAGCCCTCAACCAATGCTCGCAATTGACATTCTCAGGTGGCCAGGAGTGAATCAGGCATTCTTGTTTTCGCTCGTACTGACCACACTCATGAGTCTTGTTGTAATTCCAATTGGCAAGCGTCGAAGTTTTGATCGTAAAGCAACTTGGGGCGAAGCGATGCTGGGTGCCGCTTATGTTTTTGCAGTTTTGTTTTTGGCGTTTGGTGTTGTGCCTCACCAGTGGATCGACCACGCCGACAAAGATCTTGGATGGCGTAAAGACAAACTCGTCTACGGACCATTTGATATTTTGAAGTCAGACACGATTGGCGGAAGCTTTCCGATCGTTATTAGTTACGAAGCAATTCGCGACATCATCGTTGTAGTCATCCATGTTTATTACATCGGCCTGATGATTTATTTATTCAAGTGGTGGCAGAAGCGTGGAGAAGTAGTTACTAAAGAAGTAGCAACTTCAACTTACGGACGTCCACTGGTGAAGAGAAGTTGAGCCATGGCAAAAACTGACGCAAACCCGCCGATGATGCCGTATACGGATGACTACCAACTTGTTGAGGTTGATGCCGAATACCTGAGCAAAGCAGTCAAGCCAAAGCAATTCATACATATTGATCAGTCAGAGTGCATTATGTGCGAAGGATGCGTGGATATTTGCCCATGGAAGTGCATCTTCATGGTTTCGCCAGAAGCAATCACACAAGCTGACGGCACTGAGTTGCCGGGTGATGATCCTTCGGACAAGGTTGTGTTTATTATTGACGATGATGTTTGCACGCGTTGTGCGCTGTGCGTTGATCGATGTCCAACAGGAGTAATTATCTTGGGCAAGGTTGGCGTTGCGCCAGCGACTGGCGAAACTCATATGCGAACGAATAATCATGGCTATTCATATGGCATGCGATTTTAAGAACGGAGAATAAATTAAATGGTTCAAATGCTCGAACAAAAATCTCGTCTGACGATCAAAGATCGCATAACAAAATTAAATGAGTCATTGCAGGGCAGCCAAGCGTGGAACTCAATCTTCCGACCAGGATCGATATTCCGCAAGGGTTACTCAGACTCACCAAGAAACCGTTCGTATGTAGTTATGAACTCTGTGCTCTATCACTTGCATCCAGTAAAAGTAAAGCGTCACGCTGTAAAAGTCAGCTACACACTGTGCTTGGGTGGCTTGAGTTTCTTTTTATTCATCTTGCTTACCATCACCGGAATTTTCTTAATGTTTTTCTATCGTCCGACATCAGCCAATGCTTGGCAAGACATTCAGTCGTTGCACACGTCGGTGACGTTTGGATTGATGGTCAGAAACATGCATCGATGGGGAGCGCACTTGATGGTGTTGGCGGTGTTTTTACACATGGCTCGTGTTTTTTATCATGGTGCGTATAAAGCGCCTCGTGAGTTCAACTGGGTGATTGGCGTAATATTGCTGACACTCACTCTTCTGCTTTCGTTCACTGGATACTTGTTGCCATGGGATCAACTTGCGCTATGGGCAGTAGCGGTGGGTACCAACATGATGGGATACTCGCCAGTGATTGGTTCACAAGTTCGTTTCGTTTTGCTGGGCGGAGTAGAGATCGGACCAGAAACTCTTCTGCGATGGTATGTGTTGCACGTCTTACTTTTCCCATTTGTTACTGTCATCTTCCTCGCGATCCATTTCTGGCGCGTGCGTAAAGACGGCGGAATCTCAGGACCACTCTGATGGCCGGCATTCCAGAACATCTGCTTAAACGGGCGCAAGAGGCGCGCGAAAAAGCTGCTGCTGACGCAGCAGGTGCTTCGGCACCAACTGCTGCGAGTAGCGATGCAGGTTCGCGAATTCCGGCTGATTTGCTTGAGCGAAGCAAAGCCGCAGGTGGTGCGGTTGCTGTGGCAGAAAAGCCCAGTGCTCTTGTCGTGGGAGCGCCAACAAACGGAAGCATCCCTTACGGAGCCGGACCTGGTGGACATACACAGCGTTTGCTGACCGTTGTTAAATCAGGGTCGATTCAAGATGTTAAAGCGGTTCCAGTTGACAAAGTACATACTTGGCCACATTTGTTGGGCGTTGAGTTTGTTGCGTCGCTCGCATGTACTGCATTTGTATTTATGTTTTCGTGGTTTGTAAACGCGCCGTTGTTGCAAGCGGCAAACTTCAATCAAACACCGAACCCATCAAAAGCACCCTGGTACTTTCTTGGATTGCAAGAGCTGTTGACGATGTTTCATCCGATGATTGCCGGTGTGACAATTCCCGGAATGGGAATCATCGCAATGATGCTTGCGCCATATTTGGATCGCAATGAATCAAATCGTCCCGAAGATCGAAAGTTTTTGACGAGTTTGTGGACGGTCCATTTGATGTTTTGGGCGGTGCTTGTAATTATTGGTTCATTTTTTAGAGGTCCTGGTTTCAACTTTGTCTTCCCATGGCGTGAAGGCATCTTCTTCGAATTGTGATCGGACTATTACTTAAATGAACTCAACTTCAATCATCACAATTGCGATCGCCGTGCTCGCCGTGCTTGGTCTTGGCGTTGTGCTTACTGCCTCACGCCGCTCTGATATTAAAGGTGTTGGATCACTGTCGCGTGAGACTCGTAAGCGAGATCGAAATGCTGCAAAAGTCGCGCGCAACTCCTCGCGTGAGGCCGAGCATCAAGGTGTTGCAAGCCGCAATGCACTAGCCGTCATGCCACCACCCGCAATTGAAACATGGGTTGCACCAGATGCTGAAGCACTTGGTGAAACGCGGCGTGCATTTCTAAATCGCGCCACAGTAACCCTGATGAGTGCCAGCCTCGGCGGTTTCGCGGCCGCTCTGATTGCATTTTTATGGAAAGGTGCCGAAGGCGGCTTCGGGTCGAAAATCAACGCGGGCAAGATTGAAGACGTAGTTGCCCAGATTCGTGCTGCCGATGGTTTTTTGTATTTGCCCGAAGCGCGCTCTTGGATAACTGAATATCCAAAGGAAGCGATTTCGAAAGCAGAAGTCTCGTACGGAGGCCAGGGTGCAGTTTTTTCAGGAATGAATGCTGGCGTCGTCGCGTTGTATCAAAAGTGTCCGCATCTTGGTTGTCGAGTCCCAGAATGCAAAACTTCGCAGTGGTTCGAGTGCCCGTGTCATGGTTCGCAATACAACCGTGTGGGAGAGAAAAAAGGTGGCCCCGCCCCACGGGGAATGGATCGTTTCGGAGTTTCAGTAAATAATGGGATGGTGATTATTGACACCGGTGCAGTTTTTGGTGGTCCGCCAATCGGAACTAACACAACGGGCCAAGAAGCCGAAGGACCAAACTGCGTTGGCGCAGAGGGAAGTCACTAAATGAATGCCGCAGTTGTTCTCGCCGACACAACAACAACGATCGCCTGGGTAATTCTTCTCGTATCTGTACTCGGTTGGATTGTCTATGGTTTGTCGAATATTCGTTCGGCGAAACGCGAAGTTGGTTCGGAAATAAAACTTGCGGCGAACCGTAAACCGTATTACGACGACGAACGTCTTGAGGGCGAAAAGATTGAGCGCACCCAATTGATTGGACTGGCCTTTCTTGCAATAGTCACGATCGCTTTGCCTCTTTATTGGATTCTCGAGCCTGGTCGAATGGTCGGTGCTGAAAAAGAATTTCAACACCAGTTCGAAGAATGGGGTAGCGGTTTATTCGCAACTACTTCAGATGGTGGTTATAACTGCGCAGGATGCCACGGGGGGATGAAGGGTGGTGGCGGTGTCGCGGCGTATGCACTCACTGATCCGAATACAGGTGAGGTCAAGCAAGTCAACTGGAAAGCACCAGCGATAAACACGGTTTATTATCGATACAGCGAAGAAGAATTTCGATTTATTTTGAATTATGGTCGGCCGTTCTCGCCGATGTCTGCATGGGGCCTCGTTGGTGGTGGGCCTTTGAACGAGCAGCAGATTCAAACCGTTCTTGATTATGTCAAGAGTATTCAGATTCCGCGCGACGAAAATGGAAAACTGCCAGAAGAGAAACAACAAGAGATTCAAGCCGAAGCAGAGCGATTGGTTAAAGCAAAAACTTATGCCACCATTGGCGAGGCATTGTTTAATTTAGATCTAGGTAGCGGAAACTTTTCGTGCGCCCGTTGCCATACAAAGGGTTGGTCGTATGGCGAACCACAAATCACCGGCGGCGGAGCACTTGGCCCAAACCTCACGGGCGGTTCGGCCGTTCGCCAGTTTCCACAACGCGACGAGATGATTGCGTTCATCAAGGGTGGTAGTGAACTTGGCAAAAGATATGGGCAACAAGGTCAAGGTTCAGGTCGAATGCCTGCATTCGGGTTAATGCTCACCGACGAGCAAATTGCTGCTGTTATTGATTATGTAAGAGGTTTGTAAATGTTGTCACTACTTGCAATTAACTGGGAGCCAGAATTACGCGGCATTGTTATCGTCGCGATCGCTGTCGGTGTTCTTATTGGTGGCACTTATTTAGTAGTCGGCACCAACTTGGGTGCGCGCTTGGGTTTTTTGATTGTGCTCGCTGGACTATTCGGCTGGATGGCGACAATGGGAGCGATTTGGTGGACATACGGCATTGGTCTGAAAGGTCGAGAACCAACATGGCAACCCGCCGAACCCGTGACGATCGTGCGCGAGCCGTCACAATTGCAGGGCGCGGAAATTTTGGAGTCCTCATTAACTTTGACCGGGTCAGCGCAAAGTGATTCAGCCGAGGTTTCAAAAGCACTTCAGCTTGAAGGTTGGTTGCTACTGGCAGAGTCTGACACCGGTCGTGGCCAAGCGGTGGCTGCTTCTGATGACATCATTCAGCGCGAAGCCGAAGAACTCCAAGCGGGAGAATATATTTCACTCGCTGTCTATAACAAGGGCGGAGAGCGTTGGCCAAAAATAAACGAGTCGCTCGATTTTGTCGCGTTCTTTCATAAGCCTCATTTTGCGCTTGTTGAAGTAGCACCAGTTCTGCCCCAGCGCACCGAGCCTGGTCGTGCGCCGGCTAAGCCAGTAGTTGACGAAACGCAACCGCGCCGATATGTTCACATGATTCGGGATCTGGGTAGCAAGCGCCAACCTGCAATTTTTATAACGATTGGCTCATCAATTATTTTCTTGTTGCTCTGTCGTATCTTGCATCAAAGAGATTTGACTTTGCGACAGAATCTTAACGAGCAGTCGCCCGCAAAGGCATAAAACGTGGGTCAGTATCTTCCAATCGTCGTACTGACAATTCTCGCAATTTTATTTGGCGCAGGATCTTTAGTCGCGTCAAAATTATTGGCACCACGGCGACCCAACTCTGCCAAAGAAGCGCCATACGAATGCGGAATCGTTCCAAGTCGAGAAGCACCAGAACGATTTCCGGTGAGTTTCTTTGTGGTGGCGATGTTGTTCATCATGTTTGATATTGAAATTATCTTTGCGTATCCTTTCGCAGTCGCCAGCGCTGAACTTGGCACTTATGGTTTCTGGGAGTTCGTCGCGTTTAGCGCGGTGTTTTTTGTGGCATTCGTTTATGTTGTCGCTCGTGGCGCACTTGATTGGGGTCCGATAACTAAGCCGCGTCAACTGCTGACGATTGATGATGATATTTTCTCGGCATCGCGTACGACAGCGACAACCATTCGTCGTGTTGGCCTTGACGGCCGTCAAACCGAAAAAGTTTCGTCCTAATGGGAACAGTTCGCGATGTATTAGACGACGGTCTAGGTGGTCTCGAACATAATTTTCTCACTGGCCGTGTAGAAGATCTCGTTAAGTGGTCTCGCTCGCGCTCGAGTTGGGCTGCAACTTTCGGCTTGGCATGTTGCGCAATTGAGATGATGGCGTCAGGCACCGCTCACTATGACTTGGCACGTTTCGGAATGGAAGTATTTCGGGCGTCACCGCGTCAAGCAGACATCATGATCGTCGCTGGACGCGTCAGTCAAAAGATGGCGCCAGTCTTGCGACAGGTGTACGACCAAATGATGGAACCCAAGTGGGTTATCTCAATGGGCGTTTGTGCCAGCAGTGGTGGAATGTTCAACAACTATGCAATCGTCCAGGGTGTCGACCAGATAGTACCTGTTGATGTCTATGCACCGGGTTGCCCACCTACTCCTGAAACTTTGATTCATGCGATTGAAACTTTGCATCAGTTAATTGAAGACGGTGAGATCATGAAGCGTCGCGCATCAACTGGTGCCGGAGCCCAAGTTCATATTCAAGAAATCCCTGCTGGCTCAATCACTCCAGTGATCCTCGGAAAACGTTGAAAAATGACGCAACCTGCTGGTCTTGCCGCCGATGATGTTCGTTTCGTCGCAAAAACTGACTACATAAAAACTCTTACTGCGCTGCGCAGTGAAGGTTTCGAAATGTGTGCAGATCTCACTGCAGTTGATTTCTTGACACACCCTGGTCGGCCACTGGATGCCGAAGTCGCCAGTCGAATAACACTCGAACGCTTTGAACTCGTCGTTAATTTACTTTCGCTTTCTCAGCGCCGTCGATGCAGATTGCGCGTGCAAATTTCTGAATCCGATACTTCCATAGATTCGGCATTTGATATTTATCCGGGCACAGAGGCGATGGAGCGTGAGGTCTATGACATGTTCGGTATCACATTCACGGGTCATCCAGATTTGACGAGAATTTTGATGCCAGAAGATTGGATTGGGTTTCCATTGCGCAAGGATTACTCGCAAGGCAACATTCCAGTTCAGTTCAAAGGTGCGGCCTCGTGACGACAACGGAGAACTTAAACAAAATTAACGCGACGGAAATTATTTCTGCCGGCACCTCCGAGGGTGGTCAAGAACTGCAATTGCGTGCCGATATGTCGGTCAAGGCCGTGCTTCGCGAGTCTGGTGCGGTTTTGCGAATGAGTGAGTCGCAGGTTGCGTCACTGGCTGACACTCAAAGCGAAGATCAGACCATGATCATCAACATGGGCCCGCAACACCCAAGCACGCACGGAGTGTTGCGCTTGATGCTTGAGCTAAAAGGCGAAACAGTTTTACGTTGCAAGCCCGTGATTGGTTATTTGCACACCGGAATGGAAAAGACCGGCGAGTCGCTGACATATATGCAAGGTGGCACCAATGTCACGCGAATGGATTATGCATCGCCACTAAATAACGAACTCGTATTCTCGATGGCCACAGAGAAACTCCTCGGTATCGATGGTGATATTCCAGAGCGAGCAGTGTGGATTCGAATGATGCTCTCAGAACTAAATCGCATCAGCAGCCATTTATTGTTTATGGCGACTAACGGCATGGACATCGGCGCAGTCTCGATGATGCTCTACGGTTTTCGTGAGCGTGAAGAAGTTCTGCGCTTCTTCCAAAAAGTCACCGGATTACGAATGAATCACAACTTCATTCGTCCAGGCGGGGTCGCAGCAGATCTTCCGGCAGGGTGGCGAGACGATGTGCTCGGCTTGTTAGATGCATTGCCAGAGCGTTTAGCCGAGTACGAAATTTTAATGACTGGTCAGCCGATCTGGCGCGAACGGCTGCAAGGTGTCGGAGTAATCACTCGCGACGAAGCAATTGCTTTAAGTGCAACTGGGCCGATATTGCGTAGCACGGGTTTGGCTTGGGATCTCCGTCGAGATTTGCCATATTTGCGTTACGAAGAAGTTGAGTTTGATGTAATTGTCGGCAGTTATGGCGATGCATTTGATCGTTACTCGATTCGCCTCAATGAAATTCGTGAGTCGATGCGAATTGTTCGACAAATTTTAGATCGGATGCCGCAAGGTGATTATCGAATTCAGGACAAAAAAGTTACTCCGCCACCGCGCGGACGCATTGACGAATCAATGGAAGCGTTAATTCACCACTTCAAAATTTTCACGGAAGGCTTCAAAGTACCTGAGGGCGAGGCTTATGTTGCAATTGAAAGTCCGCGGGGTGAAATCGGTTGTTATATAGCCAGCGATGGTTCATCAACTCCGTATCGAATGCATGTGCGAGCGCCAAGTTTTGTGAACATTCAGTCGATGCCGTTGATGATGCATGGCGGACTTATCGCTGATGCGGTTGCCGTAATTTCATCTGTTGACCCAGTTCTTGGAGAAGTTGATCGATGAGTCGTTTAACTGAGAAAAATTTGGTGTTAGCCAAAGAGATCATCGCCCGATATCCGCGCCAAAAATCGGCCCTGATTCCGTTGTTGCACCTCGCCCAGGAGCAAACCGGTTTCATCAGCCGTGAAGCAATGGTGCATCTTGGTGAACTTGTCGGTGTCACCTCTGCCGAGGTTTATGGCACGGCTTCTTTTTATGAAATGTTTCGATTTGAACCAATCGGAAAGTATCTGATCAATATTTGTGGAACGATGTCGTGTGCCTTGATGGGTGCCGAAGAATTAATGCATCACGCCGAAAAGCGACTTGGGGTCAAAGCAGGTGGCACAACTCAAGATGGCATGTTCACCCTTGCTCATGCAGAATGCCAGGCGGCATGCACCGAAGCCCCATGTTTACAAGTTAATTATCGCTATCGCTTGAGAGTTACATCAGCAGATCTAGACAACCTAATTGACGACCTACAAGACGGAAAACTAAACGATGAGATTCCTGCGCACGGGGTGTTGTCGAAAGTTCGTCAAGTAATTCCTGCTGATCGTGCAGTCGGCGCGGTCGCTCCAGAACTTGTCACCGAGTCTCCAGTTTGGTTAAACGGCAAGGCCGCATTATGAGTACGACGTTCAAACACGCTCCTGGTTTCGTGTCGGGCGACCGCCCAAAAATTGTTACCTCACGATTTGAATTTGCCGACTCGTTTACGATTGAGCGCTACTTGGCGACCGACGGCTACAAAGGTTTGCGAGCAGCGCTTTCTCGTCCAGCAAATGAAATTCATGACGACGTAAAAAGTGCGACTGTGCTTGGTCGCGGTGGCGCAGGGTTTCCTGCCGGAACAAAGTGGGGACTAACCCCGCAACAGGTGTGGCCGCGATATCTAGTTGTCAATGGTGATGAGAGCGAACCAGGAACCTATAAAGACAGATTGCTGATGGAGCGCGATCCACACCAACTAATTGAGGGTTGTTTGATTGCGTGTTATGCCGCGGGGTTGTCACAATGCTTCCTATATATAAGGGGCGAAATGGCGTTGGCCCAAGAGCGCGTGGCGACTGCGTTGAATGAGGCATACGCCGCTGGCTATGTCGGTAGAAATATTCTTGGCTCGAAATTTTCCGTGGATATTATTTTGCATTGGGGCGCAGGTGCGTATGTCGTCGGAGAAGAAACCGCACTGATCGAAAGTCTCGAAGGAAACCGAGGCATGCCTCGTTTGAAGCCGCCGTTCTTTCCTGCAGTAAACGGTCTCTATGGTCAGCCGACGATTGTCAACAATGTTGAAACTCTGGCAAATTTACCGTGGTTGTTGTGCAACGGAGTTGCGGCCTACACAGCGATCGGCACCAAAACATCACCGGGCACACGGATGGTTGCAGTTTCTGGGCATGTCAAGCGACCGGGAGTTTTTGAAATTATTAACGGCACGACAACATTTCGCGATCTTATTTTCGGTGAAGATTTTTGTGGCGGAATCAAAAACGACAACAAACTCAAAGCGTTCGTCCCAGGAGGGGGTTCTGCTCCATGGTTTACGCCCGACCAATTAGATTTACCGTTTGAAGCAAGTCAGATTGGGCCGGCGGGTTCAATGCTTGGTTCTGGGGCAGTGATGGTGATGGATGAGACGACGGATATTCCTGCCGCCGCGTTGACCCTCACACACTTTTATGCGCATGAATCTTGTGGCAAGTGCACGCCATGTCGTGAAGGTGGAACATGGCTTGAAAGAATTTTGCGTCGCATTGTTGACGGCAACGGCACTGATGCTGATCTGCAGCAACTTCTTGAAGTCGGTGCGATGATCTGTCCCGGTGCCTTTCCTCATGCCGCTAATGAAAAACTAGGTTTGACTGCCGTGCCTTTTCCGTACAAAATGACGACGATTTGCTTTGTCGGCCCGTCGGCTTTTGCCCCGGTTCACTCTGCGTTGACTTTGTTCAGAAGCGAATTTGAATCACGAGTCACGAAGCGTGTGACGATACCCGTCACAGCGGTTGTGTCGAAGGATCATGTTTTATCAAGTGGGGCGAAGTCATGACGATTGTTGATCCAGAAAAAGTCGTTGTTGACCCGAATGTTGTAAACATCACGATCAACGACAAGCCGGTTTTAGCCCGCAAGGGCGAGGTGATTATCGCCGCTGCTGATCGCACGGATGATTTCATTCCAAGATTTTGTTACCACCCTCGCATGAGTTCGGTCGGCATGTGTCGACAATGTCTTGTCGAAGTTGAAACACCCCGCGGACCAATGATGGTTGTTTCGTGTATGACGCCAGTTGCCGAAGGGCAAATTGTTCGCACCGCAACTGACACCGTCAAAAAAGCGCAAGAAGGTGTGCTTGAGCTGTTGCTCGCAAATCATCCGCTTGATTGCCCTGTTTGCGATAAAGGCGGAGAATGTCCGTTGCAAGATCAGGCGTTCAGTCACGGGCCAGGTGAAAGTCGGTTCGTCGAAGAAAAGCGTCACTACGAAAAACCAATTGCGATCAGTGACATTGTTTATCTTGATCGCGAGCGTTGCATCTTGTGCGATCGATGCACGAGATTCGCCGACGAAGTTGCAGGTGATCCACTGATTTCGTTCACTAGTCGCGGCAATGACACACAGGTTTTAACATTTCCTGAAGAACCTTTCAGCAGCTATTTTTCTGGCAACACAGTGCAAATTTGCCCGGTCGGTGCGTTGACCGCAAAGCCATATCGATTCAAGGCCCGTCCGTGGGATTTGAATGAAACTGAAACTACGTGCACCTCGTGCTCGGTCGGATGTCGCATCGTTGTGCAAAGCAGCCGAGATGAACTTGTGCGATATCAGGGCGTAGATATCGACCCCGTCAACTGGGGCTGGTTGTGTGATCGCGGTCGTTACAACTTTGAATCAGTCAATTCGACCGAGCGTCTTACTACTCCGTTAATCAAGTCTGATGCGGGTCTTGTGCCGAGTTCTTGGTCGGTCGCTCTTGAATCAGCGGCAAGAATAATTCGCCATGCACTCACAAACGGCGCAGATTCTGTGGCGATTCTTGGTGGGGCGCGAGGCACCAACGAAGACGCATTTGCCTGGGCAATGCTGGCCGATGAATTGAAGATTAATCAACGCGACTCGCAACTCGGTGATGGTTTAACACCTGAAATTTTCAATCTTGCACAAGCAACAATCGATGAAACTTGTGCCGCCAGCACGATCATTTTGTTGGCTCCTGATCTCAAAGAAGAACTGCCGGTTCTTTATCTAAGAATTCGAGATGCAGCGCAAAAGCGCAATTCACGAATTATTGAGTTTTCTTCGCATGACTCCGGCTTGACACCATATGCGTGGAGAAGCGTCGCATTTGAACCAGGCCATCAGGCCCAAACTGTGCGAGAGACATTAGAAACCCAAGAGATGAAAGAGCAAATCGCGCGAGGTGAAGTCGTCGTCGTTCTAGGTCGCGCAAATTTAGCCGAGAACGAAGCATTCACTTTACATGCGTTGGGAGAATTGTTGCATGCAATTCCAAATGCAAAAATTCTTCCTGTTTTACGCCGTGGCAATGTTCGTGGCGCAGTGGCCGTAGGTCTTACGCCGCAACAAAACTCTGGTGATGCAATTGATATCTTGACGAAGGCCGCGGCTGGCAAAATTAATTGCCTAATTTTGCTGGGAGCAAATCCGCTCGCCGATGTCGCCGATTCGATACTCGTCAAGCAAGCACTATCGCAGATCAAAAGTGTCATCAGCATCGATACTTTTGTTACGAGCGCCAACGAAAACGCAGATGTTGTTTTTCCGGCTGCGGCGTTCGCCGAAAAAAAAGGTACAACGACGAACCTCGAAGGTCGCGTCAGCAATGTCTCACAGCAGATCACCCCACGAGGCACATCGCGCCCGGATTGGATGATCGCCGCCGAACTTGGATTGAGCCTTGGAATAGATCTTGGCGTATCAAGTCTTGACGAGTTGCACAAGAAAATGATTTCGGCAATCCCAGGGTTTTCTTCTTGTGACAATCAATCGGCGATTCAAAGCGACGGCGTGCTGATGGTTCATGAAGCATCAGCGACAATTTCTCGTGGGTCCAAAGTTTTGGTAGACCGAAATTCATATAGTTATCGACTAATTGTGTCTCGCACAATGTATGACGCAGCCCAGTCCACTATCACCAGTAATTCACTCGTGGGGATAATCACCGAATCAACAATTTATGTTCACCCGTTAGATCTTGCTCGAATCGGTGTCGTAGACGGCACAAATATTCGGGTTGGTGTTGACGAAATAAATATTGTTTTACCAGTCAGGGCTCACAATGGAATCAATCGTGGTACCGCTTGGTTGCCATACAACCACACAAATGTAGATATTCGTCCATTGTTGAATATTGCGGCAGATGTGATCGATGTTCGAATCGAGCAAATCAAGTGATCGCTCTGGACGCTCTATTCCTAGATGAAATACTTTGGGTGCCTTTGTTGATTGTGCTGTTAAAGGTCGTGGTTGTATTTGTGGTTGGGTTGCTGGCAACAATGCTGATGGTGTGGTTTGAGCGCAAGGCAATTGCCGGAATGCA
This sequence comes from Ferrithrix thermotolerans DSM 19514, assembly GCA_945860575.1. Lineage (GTDB taxonomy): Bacteria > Actinomycetota > Acidimicrobiia > Acidimicrobiales > Ilumatobacteraceae > BACL27. The sequence continues at coordinate 7,144 of CAMAQQ010000001.1, read as the reverse complement.
AAATCGTATCGGGCCAAACAAAACAGGTCCGTTCGGGATCATGCAAACTCTGGCCGACGGCATCAAACTATTTTTTAAAGAAGATTTGATTCCAAATCGGTCAGATCGTTTTGTTTTTGCACTTGCGCCGTTTTTGTCTTTCGTACCTGCGTTTTTGGCGTTTGCAATTATTCCACTTGGAGGAGATTTCCGCGATGGTAACGGTGGTGAAGTCACTTGGTTTGGTCATGTAACAAAAGTTCAACTGGCTGATCCACCAATTGGCGTGCTGTTCGCTCTCGCGATTTCGTCGATTGCCGTTTACGGCATCATGCTCGCAGGTTGGTCAAGTGGATCAAAATATCCACTTATTGGTTCTGTTCGAGCATCGGCACAAATGGTGAGTTATGAAGCGGCGCTCGGTTTGTCGTTGGCTTGTGTGCTGTTGCTCGCGGGCACACTTTCGACGAGTGGCATCGTTGCGGCTCAGGAGACAGTTACTCAGTGGAACGTAATTTCAACAGGCATCGTGCCATTTATTATTTTTCTAATCGCTGCGACGGCAGAGCTAAACCGTCCGCCATTTGATTTGGTTGAAGCCGAGCAAGAACTTGTTGGCGGATTCAATACAGAATATTCGTCAATTCGATTTGCATTGTTTTATCTTGCCGAATTTATGAATACGGTCACTATGTCGGCGCTTATCGTCACACTGTTCTTTGGCGGTCCGCAACCAATTGCAATCGGAAACTTCGTACTCGATATTCCGGTGATTCCAAACGCTCTTGAGGGCACACTTTGGCTGCTGGCCAAAGTTCTTGTCTTCCTCTATATATATATTTGGTTCCGCGCGACTCTTCCGCGTTTGCGTTATGACCAATTAATGGATCTCGGCTGGAAGGTTCTTATCCCTGGTGGTCTTGGCTGGTTCATGTTGTTGGCATCACAACGCATGGCTCGGCAAAACGATTGGAATATTATTTTGGTTACATCGATCTCGATTGTCGTGATGGTTGGTGGCTATCTTCTTTTGCAAGCAGCCTTTACTCAAAGTGCGCGGCAACGCGAGACACAAGGACAAATGTTCTAATGGGATACCTCGGCGGGTTCATAGTTACGCTTCGTCAACGCGGAAAAAAAAATCGTGTCACAACGCAATACTCCGGTGGTCGAGTATTTCAGCGAAACAAAAAACGCGCAGTCAAGATGGACGAAAAGCTCGAGAAGCCAGAGCGTCTACATGGTCGTCATGTTCTCAATAAATATGAAGACGGCATGGAAAAATGCATCGGCTGTGAGTTATGCGCCGCAGTTTGTCCAGCCAAGTGCATTCATGTTCGCGGGGCCGATAACGACCCTATGAAACCGACTTCACCCGGAGAGCGCTTCGGTTGGATTTATGAAATCAATTACCTGCGTTGCATTCATTGTGATTTGTGCGTCGAGGCATGCCCAACTGAAGCGATTACCGAAACAAAACTTTTTGAGTTCTCATTCACAAATCGTCAAGATGCCATTTATACGAAAAGTGAACTTCTCGTCGACAACTCTGGAAAACCTAAGCAGCTCGCGTGGGAAGATTGGCGCGAAGGCGAAGATCAAAACACCTCAGGATGGATGCGAGCAACTGCGGCATCGGGTGACGCGAACTTCACTGGCGTCGTGTCTTGGAGCGGTGAACTTGGTTATGGCATCCGCCCTGCAGAAGATAAGAGCGAATAAATGGAACTCTTTGTTTTTGGCTGCGCCGCATTGATGGTTGTAGTTGGTGCAGTCGGAGTAATCATTCGAAAGCACCCAGTGCATGCGGCGTTAAGTCTTGTGCTGACACTTTTTGGCGTGGCGGTTCTATTCGTGATTCAAGAGGCACACTTTCTTGCCGCCGTACAAGTAATCGTTTACGCCGGCGCCATCGTCGTGCTGTTTTTGTTCGTGATCATGTTGTTGGGCGTTGATCGAGTTGAAAATCTTCGCACCGAACCGCTAACAACCCAACGCCCACTTGCAGTGATCGTCAGTTTGGGCTTGATTGGGGTACTCGTTGCCGCGTTTGCGACAGGTAGTGGCGTGTTGCAAGAACGTGGCGCGGGGTTGAATATTCCGGATTTACTCAATGATTCTGACGCAAACACCAAGCAACTCGCACAATCTATTTTCTCTCAATATGTTGTCGCATTCGAAGTAACTTCGGTGCTGTTAGTTGTTGCGGTTGTCGGTACTGTGCTTCTAGCGCGACGAACCAAAAATTCAGTGGCTGAGAATCCAAAATGATCGCGCTCTCACTGGCCCCAACTGCATCTTGGTATCTCGTGTTGAGTGCCGTGCTTTTTGGGATTGGAACATTCGGAGTTCTAGTTCGTCGCAACCCGCTGGTTATGTTCATGTGTATCGAGTTGATGCTCAACGCAGTGAATCTCAGTTTCGTTACTTTGGCTCGACAACTAAACGACATCAACGGTCAGACGATCGTATTTTTTGTAATGGTGGTTGCCGCCGCTGAAGTAGTCGTGGGACTCGGCATCATCGTGGCGATCATGCGCAATCGCAGTTCGGTTACCGCCGACGATCTTGCCGAGTTGAAGGGCTAGTCATGCTCGACTTGATTTGGCTGATACCGGTACTGCCACTTGCCGGGGCTTTAATTAATTTAATTTTGGGCCGCAAACTTGGCGACCCACGCGCAGGTTGGGTCGCCACAATCGCAACAGCATCGTCGTTTCTTGTGACGGTGCTGGCTTATTTTGAGATGCTGGGTCTTCCTGCCGAAGAGCGCAGTCATGTTGCAACGATGTTCTCGTGGATTCGAGTCGGCTCACTGCAAGTTGATCTCGCTGTTCTAGCAGACCCACTAAGCATTGTGATGGCGTTATTTGTCACGGGTATTTCAACTTTGATTCATCTCTATGCAATTGGCTATATGCACGGTGATACCAAGTTCTCGAAATTCTTTTTGTATTTGAATCTCTTCGTTTTCAGCATGCTGATGCTTGTTCTCGGCGAAAATCTACTCGTCACGTTCTTGGGATGGGAAGGTGTCGGCGCTTGCAGTTACTTCTTGATTTCATTTTGGCACACCCGTAACAGTGCTGCAGTAGCCGGCAAAAAAGCTTTCGTCACCAATCGCATTGGCGACTTCGGTGTGATGGCCGCGATGTTTCTGGCATTCAATAGTCTCGGTACTCTTTCATATCACGCAATTAACGAATCCGCTCATAGTGGTGAACTGGCTGCAGTAACAGCAACAGCAATTGGGCTCCTGCTTTTTGTCGGTGCTTGCGGCAAGAGTGCACAACTTCCGCTTTATCTTTGGCTGCCAGACGCGATGGAAGGCCCGACTCCGGTTTCGGCGTTGATCCATGCCGCAACGATGGTGACATCGGGTGTGTTTTTAATGACTCGCATGAGTCCTGTTTTGCATGCTTCGTTTGAATGGTTGCCAACAGTGATCGCCGTTGTTGGCGCGGCTACTGCGCTTTATGCAGCATCGGTTGCCGTTGCGCAAAACGATATTAAAAAAGTTCTCGCCTACAGCACCGTTTCACAGTTGGGCTACATGTTTTTAGCAGTGGGTTCTGGTGCATATGTCGCGGCAATTTTTCACATGGTGACCCACGCATTTTTCAAGGCGTTGTTGTTTCTCGGTTCAGGTTCTGTGATTCACGGCATGCATCATGAACAAGATATGCGTCGCATGGGAGCGCTACGAAAAGTCATGCCGGTTACCGCGTTCACTTTTATTATCGGCTGGCTAGCAATTGCAGGAGTGCCGCCGTTTGCCGGTTTCTGGTCGAAAGATGAAATTTTGCTTTATGTCTATGCAAATAATCGCGGGCTATATGTTGTTGGTTTAATAACGGCACTATTGACGGCGTTCTACATGACACGACAAGTAATCATGGTGTTTTACGGCAAAGCAAAGTGGAATGATCACAGCGCTGAACACGGTTCGCACGGCGATTTGACACCTCATGAGAGCAGTTGGGTGATGTTGACGCCACTAGTCATATTGTCTGGCTTATCCATAGTCGGTGGGGCAATGCAATTGCCTTTCGGCAAAAATTTTAATTTTCTCGAACGCTGGCTTGCACCGGTTGTTGAAGAATCTGAAGCGCACATTGGTGAGACATGGGCCTATCAAAATAAATATCTGTTATTAGTCGTAGCGATTGTCGTTGCAGTGGTCGGAATCGCGGCATCAATTGCGGTTTATGCAAAATCATGGATCAAGCCAATTGAGCCCAAAGTTCTAGAGCAAGCGTGGTACTACGACAATGCCGCAAGCCGTCTGATCGCTGGGCCTGGCGCACGAACTTTTAATTTAATCACATGGATTGACGCCAACATCGTTGATGGCGTTGTCAACGGAGTCGGCAAGTTGATTCAAAATATCGCAACATCATTGCGCCGGGCTCAAAGCGGTTTCGTTCGGGCGTACGCATTGTTGATAAGTCTTGGCGCAGTTGTTATTTTGGCCTGGTTCTTTTTGCGGGGAGCACTGTTGTGATCGCATCAAGCGCCGAAGTACTTAACTTTCCAATTCTGACCCTGCTCGTAGTATTGCCCGTAATCGGTTCGGTAGTCGTCGCGCTACTCGGTGGTTCGCGTCCAGAGTGGATGAAATTAGCGGCATTAGTTTCGAGTGTTTCAACTGCAGCACTTTCGCTGTGGTTGCTGGCCGCGTTCAAGACTGGTGAGGCGGGTTTTCAGTTCGTCTCGCAGCACGCTTGGATCAGCCAATGGGGAATCTCTTGGCATCTCGGGGTGGACGGCATCTCATTGTTTTTGATAGTGCTCACCGGAATCTTGTTTCCATTAGTGATTGTCGGTATTGACCCGCATCACAATGAAACTTCTTATTTTGCTTGGATGCTGTTATTACAAGCTGGGGTAATGGGTTCGTTCTTGTCGCTTGACTTGTTTTTATTCTTCGTAATGTTTGAAATTGTTTTGGTGCCGATGTATTTCTTGATCGGTGGTTGGGGCTACGACCAACGGGTGTATGCGGCAACAAAGTTCTTTCTCTACACAATGGCTGGTTCGGCTTTCATGCTCATCGGAATCATCGCAACAGTTGCGCTTGCACAGCGCGACCTTGGTGTGGTGACATTCGATCTTGTCAAAATCGCTGAAGGTGCAAAGTTCTCAACAAATGCAGCTCGATGGCTATTTTTATCTTTTGCGATTGCCTTCGCCGTCAAGGTTCCATTATTTCCATTTCACACCTGGTTACCCGATGCCCACACACAAGCCCCGACCGGGGGCTCGGTAATTCTTGCTGGTGTATTGCTCAAAATGGGAACTTATGGTTTCCTGCGCTTCGGAGTTTATTTATTTCCACAGGCTGCGATGTGGGCGCGACCGGCGATATTTTCTCTGGCAGTAATCGGAATCATTTACGGCGCAATTGCCGCAACGATGCAACGCGATTTAAAACGACTTGTGGCGTACTCTTCGGTTGCTCACCTCGGGTTCATTGTTCTTGGTACATTCGCCCTTAGTTCGCAGGCTGTGACTGGCGCCGTAATGCAAATGGTCAATCATGGAGTCTCAACAGGTGCGTTGTTTCTGCTTGTCGGCATGATTTACGAACGTCGCCATACTCGTGAGATCGCCGAGTTACGCGGCATTCAACATGTTGCGCCAATATTCGCTGGTGTGTTCACGGTGGTCATGCTGTCATCAGTTGGTTTGCCCGGTCTCAATGGTTTCGTCGGCGAGTTTTTGATTTTGATCGGATCATTTGGTCCTGCCCGCTGGTGGACACTGGTCGCCACTGTCGGAGTTGTTCTTGCTGCACTTTATTTGTTGTGGGCATATCAACGCGTATTTCATGGTGAGCCAGACGAAGCCAATTCAACTTTTAAAGAACTCACCTTGCGTGAGGGTTTGTTGATGTCTGTGTTCGTGGCGATCATCGTCGTATCTGGTATTTATCCAAAACCAATTCTCGACAGAATTGAACCAAGTGTGGGTGCACTTATTGAGCATGTAGAAGGACAAACCAAGTGAACGATCAAATTCCGGAATTTGTTGGCCCTGCAATTGATTGGTTTTCAATTTCGCCGTTGTTAGTTTTGCTGTTCGGTGCATTGTTTCTTTTGCTTGTCGGTTCATTGACTCCGCAGTGGCGACGTGGTTGGTACGGATTAGCCAGTGCGTTAATGGCAAGTGCCGCAATTATTGTGTCAATATTTTTATGGCGTGATATTTCAAGTTCTGGTCCGAAACTTCTTGTCGGTGGCGCTCTCGCCCTCGACCATTTTGCTGTGCTGGCGTCAATTGCAATTTGTTCGGCGGTGTTGCTTGTCAGTCTGGTGACTAGCGACTATCTGGCAGGTGAAAACACCGACACGCCCGAGATTTATGCACTCTATCTAACTGCGGCAATCGGCGGAATCGTGATGGTTGCGGCAAACGACCTGATCGTATTATTTCTTGGTTTAGAAACTCTTAGTTTGTCGCTTTACTTATTGGCTGCAAGCAATCGAAAACGCGCAGAAAGTCAGGAAGCCGGATTGAAATATTTCATCCTTGGTGGTTTCGCGTCGGCTTTCTTTTTGTATGGTGTCGCACTTACCTACGGTGCGACGGGCACTACTCGTTTGGTTGACATTAATTTGGCGCTTAATTCTTATATCACCGTTCCACGCAACGACACTTTGTTGCTTCTTGGTGTTGGCCTGATGCTCGTTGGTTTTGGTTTCAAAGTTTCTCTGGTGCCATTTCAATCCTGGACTCCAGATGTTTATCAAGGTTCACCAACTCCGGTTACGGCCTTCATGGCTTCAGCCGGAAAAGTCGCCGCGCTTGTTGCGCTGGTGCGAGTTTTTGTAACTGCATTTCCTTCGCGTGCCGATGATTGGGGTCCGGCAGTTTTTGTATTGTCAGCACTGACGCTTGTCGTTGGATCAGTCGTTGCCGTAGTGCAAACCGACGTAAAGCGCATGCTCGCATACTCTTCTATTAGTCATGCTGGTTTTATTCTTGTCGGTTTAGAAGCATCGTCACATCGCGCATCGCCTGATGTTGGTGACGGCTTGACTGCAATTGCTGTTTATGTGGTGCTGTATGCGGCTTTGGTTGTCGGCACATTCAGTGTCGTCACGGTTGCCGCACAAAAATCAAACGATGGCACTGCCTCGCTTGATGCTTTCAAAGGCATTGG